>NZ_JBSHKH010000188.1:0-12077 GCF_053643595.1 Streptomyces sp. NPDC055506
GCCCGGCACCGATGCCTTCCGGTGCCGGGCCCCTTCTTTACGCCGGCCTGCCCCGGATCCTCAACCGGAGAAGCCGACGTGCGCGAGCCGCAGCGGGCCGCGCAGCCTGAGACGGACGTCGTGCACGCCCGCGGCGGTGACGGACGCGCCGAGCGAGACGTAGTCGTAGGGGCCCGATGTCGGTCCGGCGGTTGACAGCACCGCGAGGGCCGGGCCGCCGTCGACGGACACTTCGACCGTGCCCTCGCCGGACACCTCCACCGTCACCTCGGTGATGCCGCGGCCGAAGTCGCAGTCGCGGTAGAGCAGTTCACCCGTGGATCCGGCCACCGGCGTCACCGCGTCGCCCGACACCTTCGTCCGGTCCACGATCTCGATGCCGCTCTGCTCGTCGAAACCGGCCGCGGCCAGCCCGCCCGCCAGGACCGCGCGCGGCAGGGTGGGCTCGCCCTCCAGCGTGACGGTCGTCCGCAGCCGGACGTCCTCGCTGGAGGCTCCGGCCAGCAGCTCGTACGCGCCCGGCTCCAGGCGCCACAGGTCCTGGGCGACGTCCCAGAACGCGAAGGCGGTCAGCGGGACTTCGAAACCCAGCTCCGCCGTGGCGCCGGGGGCGAGAGCGACGCGGCGGTGGTCCAGCAGCTCACGGCGCGGACGCGGCACGGACGGGTCGACGGCGCGCGTGTAGAGCTGGGCGACCTCGTCGGCGGTGACGTCACCGGTGTTGGTGACCCTGAACGAGACGTGCAGCGTGCCGTCCTCGACCCGGGTCGTCAGGCCGTCGTAGGCGAACGACGTGTACGACAGGCCGTGCCCGAACGGGAACAGGGGCGTGCCCTCGAAGTACAGATACGTCTGGCGGGCGCCGATCACGTCGTAGTCGAGGAGGCCGGGCAGATCGGCGTCGTCGGCGTACCAGGTCTGCGGCAGGCGGCCTGCGGGGGAGACGTCGCCGGCCAGCACACGGGCCAGGGCGGTGCCGGCCGCCTGGCCGCCATGCGCCGTCCACAGCACGGCCGGGAGGGCGGCCGGGTCGACCGCGTACGGGTAGGCGGAGACCAGCGCCAGCACGGTCGCCGGGTTCGCCGCGCGGGCGGCCCGCAGCAGCCGTTCCTGGTGCTCCGGCAGACGTAGGGTCGTACGGTCCTCCGTCTCGCGGCCGTTGATGTGCGGGTCGTTGCCCGCGACCACCACGACCACGTCGGCCTCGGCGGCGGCCCGCGCCACCGCGTCCTCGCCGCGCTCGGCGAAGACCAGCTCGAACACCTCGGGATCTTCCTCGGCAACCTTCACGCCGTCGGCGGAGACACACACGTGGCGACCCGACCCCAGGTGCTTCAGGAGGTGCCCCTTCTCGTGCGGTTCCAGGCGGAACGTCTCCTGGACGACCCAGCCGCCCGGCTGGTCGGCGGAGGCGCGGACGTGACCGTCCTCGGCGACCGAGAGGTAGCGGCCGTCGGGCGCGCGCAGCGTCAGCACGCCCTCGCCCCAGTCGACCAGCGCCAGTTCGGTGCCGGTCGTGTCGGTGGTCAGCGGGGGCAGGTCGGTGCGGCCCGCGAGCAGCGCCGGGTCGAGCGCGCCCTCGGCGCCGCGCACCTCGTCGGCGGCGTCCGCCACCACCGGCACGTGCAGGAACGCGCCCCCGGAGGTCTTCAACCGGACCCGGTCCACCCCCTCCGCGAACTCCACCCGCTCCGCGCCGAACCGCTCGTACAGGCCCTCCAGCGGGGTCGAGCGGTGCAGGAGCGTGCCGCTGTACCAGTCGAGCTTGCACTCGTCGGCCAGCAGACCGACCACGGCGATACGGGTGTCCGGGGCGAGCGGCAGCACGCCGTCGTTCTTCAGCAGCACGACCGCCTGCTCGGCCGCCTCCTGGGCGAGGGCGCGGTGCCCCGGGGAGTCGAACTCGCTGGTCGCGTCGTGCGGGTCGTAGTCGGGGTCGAACTCGCCGAGGCGGAAGCGGACCGAGAGCTGGCGGCGGACGGCCCGGTCGAGGTCGGCCTCGGTCAGCAGACCGCGCTCCAGGGCGCCGCGCAGCCGCCCGGTCATCTGCGAGGAGTCCGTGCCGTGGTCGGTGAAGCTGTCCACGCCCGCCACGAGGGAGGCGGCGGTGGCCTCCTCGTGGGTGTCGAAGTAGTGCTCGGAGTCGACCAGATTGCTCGGCGCGCCCGCGTCCGAGCAGACCAGCAGCTCCTCGTCGGTCCAGGCCCGCAGATGCTCGGCCAGGTACGGGGAGACGTGGTTGGGACGGCCGTTGACCAGGTTGTACGCGGGCATCACCCCCGCCACCGCACCCGCCTCGACGGTCTCGCGGAAGGCCCGCAGGTCGTACTCGTGCAGCACGCGCGGGCGCACCGAACTCGACGTCGTCGACCGGTCCGTCTCGTTGTTGTGGGCGAGCCAGTGCTTCAGCACGGGCGCGGTGCGCCAGTAGGTGGGATGGTCGCCGCGCAGACCGTGCGTATAGGCGGTGGCGATCGCCGAGGTGAGCTTCGGGTCCTCCGAGTAGCCCTCCTCGTTGCGGCCCCACAGGGGGTGGCGCAGCAGGTTGACCGTCGGGGCCCAGACGTTGAGCCCGACCCGGTCGTCCTTGGCGCGCATCGCGCGGACCTCCTTGGACACCGCGTCGCCGACCCGCCGCACCAGCTCCGGGTTCCAGGTGGCGCCGAGACCGACCGCCTGCGGGAACACCGTCGCCGGGCCCATCCACGCCACACCGTGCAGGGCCTCCTGGCCGGTGCGGAAGGCGGCGATGCCGAGCCGCTCGACGGCGGGCGCGAACTGGTGCAGGAAGGCGGTCTTCTCCTCCAGTGTGAGCCGCGACAGGAGGTCGTCGATCCGCTTCGCGAACGGCAGGCGCGGATCGCGGAACGGCGGCGTGGGCGGCGTGTGTGCGGTCACGTGGGGATCCCCTTGCGATGGATCGGCGGGGCACTTTCGAAGCGCTTCGATGCTGGGTCGACGACGGGTCGGGTGTCAAGGGATCAGCTCCGTCCCTTCAAGCAGTGCATGCGGAAAGTCTCCTTTCGTACCGGGGAGGAAGTTTGGGAACGACCCTTGTGCACCCTGGTGTGTTCACTTAACCTCACACAACATCGAAGCGCTTCGACTACTGAGCCCCGGATGAGTCGACAGCTCGCTTCGGCTCAGCCAGTTCCACTCGAGACACCGCAGCCGACGGCTCTCCGCCGGGTGTCCTGGTGTGCCATGAAGGGTTGACGCAATGACGCCGAACGCCGCCTCCTCCGGACCGAGCCGGAGATCCTTCCTCGCCTCCACGGCGGTCGCCACCGCGGCCGTGGCCGGCGGGATGCCGTTGCTCACCGCCTGCGGCGGTTCGGACGGTGGCTCGCGGGACGGCACCACGTCGGGGAAGTCGGCGAAGAAGCTGCTGCCCGCCTACGTCGCCAGCAACGTGGTGAGCCCGGACATCCCGTCCAAGAACGGCTCGGCCATGGGCTTCACGAGCAAGCTCGCCCTGTCCGACCTCAAGACGGCGGTGCCGAAGAAGCTGGGCAAGGGCAGCGCCATCAAGATCATGTCGCCGTTCTGGGGCACGCCGCCGAAGGGCGACAACCCCTACTACAAGGCGATGAACGAGCTGATCGGCGTCGACATCTCCTGGCAGAACCAGGACGGCTACACCTACGACGAGAAGCTGGGGGCGGTGCTCGCCTCCAGCGACCTGCCGGACGTCGTGGTCATCCCCAGCTGGAACATGGGCGGCAAGATACCCAGCGCCATCATCAGCAAGTTCGCCGACCTCGGCCCCTACCTGTCCGGGGACGCGGTCAAGAAGTACCCGAACCTCGCCGCCATTCCGAGCGGCGCCTGGCAGTACTCCATCTTCGGCGGCAAGCTGCGCGGCCTGCCCCAGCCGGCCCCCTCCGTCGTCGGCATCGTGCCCCTCTACCGCCAGGACGTCTTCGACAAGGAGGGCTGGGACCTCCCCACGTCCGCGGACGAGTTCCTCGCCCTCGCCAAGGAGATCACCCGGCCCAAGGCCAAGGTGTGGGCCTGCGACGACATGAAGTGGACCGCCTTCAACATCTTCGGTGTGCTCTCCGGCAGCGAGAAGCCGCTCGGCTGGAACCTGACGGACGGCAAGCTGGTCTACCGCGTCGAGACCGAGGAGTACCTCGAGGCCCTCGAGTGGACGCGCAAGCTCTACTCGGCCGGCGTGGTCCACCCCGACGCCAAGGCGGCCAACCAGGGCACCGCGGGCGACCGCTTCTCCTCCGGCCAGGTCCTGATCTACAACCAGAACATCTCGGACTGGTGGGGCAAGATGGCCGAGCAGGCGGGCCAGAACACCGACTTCCGCATCTCCGGCATGGACATCTTCGGTGCCGACGGCGGCGACCCGACGCTGTGGGCCGGCTCGCCCGCCGGCATCTTCGCCTTCGTCAACAAGAAGGCGTCCAAGGCCGTCGTCGAGGACATCCTGGCCGCGGCGAACGTCACCGCCGCCCCGTACGGCACCAAGGAGTACATGCTCACCAACTACGGGGTGGAGGGCACGCACTACACGGTCAAGGACGGGGTGCCCACCAAGAACGACAAGGGCAACCAGGAGGTCATCAACGCCTATGTGATGCTCGCCAGCCCGGCCCCGACCATCGCGCACCCGGATCTCCCGGACATCGCGAAGGAACAGGTCGAGTGGCAGCAGCGGATGGGCGCCTTCACCAAGAAGTCCACCTTCTGGGGCATGCAGATCACCGAGCCCGCCCGCTACACCAACCTCTCCAACGACTTCGAGCAGCTGGAGGACGACGTCGTCCGCGGCCGCAAGAAGATCAGCGATGTGCAGCAGGCCGTCGCCGAATGGAAGAAGCAGGGCGGCGACAAGCTGCGGGACTGGTACCAGAAGCTGCACGACACCAACGGTTCCGCGCAGTGACCAGGCGCTGAGGCAAGGAGTAGGCCGTGTCCCACAGCACGGTGCCTCGCAGCAGGGCCGAGGCGAAGACGAACGAGGCGGACCCCCGCGCGGCGGACGCCCCCGCCGGAGGCCGACCGGGGAAGAAACCCTCCGGCAGACTGAGCCTCCGCCTGCGGTTCCGCCGGGACCGCACCCTGATCCTGATGACCCTGCCCGCCATCGCGCTGGTCCTGGTCTTCAACTACATACCGATCCTGGGCAATGTCGTCGCCTTCCAGGAGTACGACCCCTACGTCAGCGACAACGGCTTCGTCGCGATGCTGGAGAGCCCCTGGGTGGGCCTTGAGCAGTTCGAGCGGATCTTCGCGGACTCGGCGTTCTGGGACGCCGTGCAGAACACCCTCGTGCTGTTCGTCCTCCAGCTGGTGCTGTTCTTCCCGATCCCGATCGTGCTCGCGCTGCTCATCAACAGCGTGATCAGGCCCCGGGTGCGGGCGGTGTCGCAGGCGATCCTCTACCTGCCGCACTTCTTCTCCTGGGTGCTGGTCATCACCGTCTTCCAGCAGATCTTCGGCGGGGCCGGCATCATCGCGCAGACCCTGCGCGAGCACGGCTACGAGGGCTTCGACCTCATGACCGACCCGGGGATCTTCAAGTTCCTGGTGACGGCGGAGGGCGTCTGGAAGGACGCGGGCTGGGGCATCATCGTCTTCCTCGCCGCGCTCGCCTCCGTGAGCCCCGACCTCTACGAGGCGGCGGCCATGGACGGGGCCGGGCGCTGGCGCCGAATGTGGCACGTCACGCTGCCCGCGCTGCGGCCCGTGATCGCCCTGCTGCTGGTGCTGCGGGTCGGTGACGCGCTCACCGTCGGCTTCGAGCAGATCCTGCTGCAACGCGACGCGGTGGGACCGGGCGCCTCGGAAGTCCTCGACACCTATGTGTGGTGGAACGGCGTCCGCAACCAGGACTTCAGCTACGCGGCAGCCGCGGGCCTCGTCAAGGGCCTGGTGAGCGTGGCGCTCGTCCTGGCCGCGAACAAGGTGGCCCACTTCATGGGCGAGCAGGGGGTGTACAAGAAGTGACCGCCGTCATGGACAAGGCCGCCGTCGAGGAGGCGGCGCGTGAACCCCGCTGGTGGCAGGCTCCGCCGCGGCCCGTCTGGGACGACGCGCCCAACAAGGCCGGGATCGCGGGCAAGGGCATCGTCCTGGCCGGTGCCTGCCTCGCCGTCCTGTTCCCGCTGTGGATCGTCATCGTCACCAGCCTCTCCTCGAAGCAGACCATCACCGAGGCCGGCGGACTGGTGCTGATCCCGAAGGGCATCACCTTCATCGCCTACCAGGAGTTGCTGAGCGGCGGGCAGGTGACCCGGGCCGCGATCGTCAGCGTGTGCGTCACGCTGGCCGGCACGGTGTTCTCCATGACGGTGTCGGTGCTGGCCGCCTACGGCCTGTCCCGCAGTGGCTCGCTCGGGCACCGCTGGCTGCTGATGACGCTGCTCGCGACGATGTTCTTCGGGGCCGGGCTCATTCCGACGTATCTGCTGGTGCAGTCGCTCGGGCTGACGGACACCTATCTCGCGCTGATCCTGCCGAGTGCGGTCAGTGTCTTCAACATCCTGGTGCTGCGCGGGTTCTTCATGGGGATCTCGCCGGAACTCGTCGACAGCGCGCGGATCGACGGGGCGGGGGACTGGCGGATTCTCTGGCAGATCGTGATGCCGCTGTCCCGGGCCGTGATCGCGGTGATCACGTTGTTCTACGCGGTCGGTTACTGGAGTGCCTGGTTCAACGCGTCGATCTATCTGAGCGACCAGGACATGATGCCGTTGCAGAACGTCATGATCCAGCTGGTGCAGAAGCAGGAGGCGCCGGTGGGGGTGAGTCAGGCGATCAAGACCGGGCAGATTTCCGGGCTGGCGATCCAGATGGCCGTGATGGTGATGGCGTTGCTGCCGGTCGCCGTGATCTCGCCGTTCGTCCAGAAGCACTTCAAGAAGGGCATGCTCACCGGCGCCGTCAAGGGGTGACGCCCCTTGTTCCCAAGCTTCGCGCAGTTCCCCGCGCCCCCGAGAAGGGGCATCCACCCCTCCCCGTCTTGTAAGGACCGAGGTACGTCATGCCCACTTTCCACCTCAGCAGACGGTCTGTGCTCGCCGGGACCGCCGCCACCGCCGCCACCGCCGCTGTCGCCGCCCTTCCGGTCGTCCAGGGCAGCGCGCAGGCCGCCGCTCCGGCGGGGGCCGGGTACCGCTGGCGCAACGCGGTCCAGGGCGGTACCGGGTTCGTCACCGGTGTGCTGTTCCACCCCTCGGTCCGAGGGCTCGCCTACGCCCGTACCGACATCGGGGGCGCCTACCGCTGGGACGACCGGACCGACCGGTGGGTCCCGCTGACCGACCACATCGGCTGGGACGACTGGAACCTGCTCGGCGTGGAGGCCATGGCCGTCGACCCGGCCCACCCGGACCGGCTGTACCTCGCCCTCGGTACGTACGCGCAGTCCTGGGCCGGCAACGGGGCCGTGCTGCGGTCGGAGGACCGCGGGGCCACCTGGCAGCGCACCGACCTGACCGTGAAGCTCGGGGCCAACGAGGACGGGCGTGGGGGCGGGGAGCGGCTGCTCGTCGACCCGCGTGACAGCGACACCCTGTGGCTCGGCACCCGGCACGACGGACTGCTCAAGTCGACAGACCGGGGCGCCACCTGGAAGGCGGTGAGCTTCCCGGCCACGCCCAGCGCCACCGGCCAGGGCGTCACCCTCCTGGTCGCGGCGGGCCGTACGGTCTACGCGGGCTGGGGCGATTCCGACGGCACGGCCGGAAAGCCCAACCTGTACCGCACCTCCGACGGCACGAGCTGGGAAGCCGTCCCGAAGCAGCCGACCGGCACCGCCGCCAAGGTGCCGATCCGGGCGGCGTACGACCGGCACACCCGCGAGCTGTACGTGACGTACGCCAACGCCCCCGGCCCCAACGGCCAGTCCGACGGCAGTGTGCACAAACTGCGGACGACGGACGGGAAGTGGACCGAGGTCACGCCGGTGAGGCCCGGCGGGGCGACGGAGGACGGGGGGACCGACTCCTTCGGGTACGGCGGTTGTGCCGTCGACGCCCGCAGGCCCGGCACCGTCGTCGTCTCCACCAACAACCGCTGGGCGCTGGTCGACACCCTGTACCGGACCACCGACGGCGGCCGCACCTGGAAGTCCCTGAAGGACAAGGCGGTCCTGGACGTGTCCGAGACGCCGTACCTCGAGTGGGGGGCCGGCAAGCCCAAGTTCGGCTGGTGGATCCAGGCCCTCGCCGTCGACCCGTACGACTCCGAGCACATCGTCTACGGCACCGGCGCGACCCTCTACGGCACCCGCGACCTCAAGCACTGGGCCCCGCGGATCCGTGGTCTGGAGGAGGCGTCCATACGCCAGCTGATCTCCCCTCCGGCCGGAGAGGCGCATCTGATCAGCGGGTCCGGGGACATCGGCGTGATGTACCACGAGCGGCTCACCGCCTCCCCCTCCCGCGGCATGGCGTCGAACCCGGTGTTCGGCACGGCGACGGGACTCGCGCTCGCCGCGGCCAAGCCGTCGTACGTCGTGCGGGCCGGGTGGGGGGACAACGGCAACGGCGCCTGGTCGAACGACGGCGGCAGGACCTGGGCGCCCTTCGAGGCCCAGCCGCCCATGGCCAAGTCCGCGCCGGGGCCGATCGCCACCAACGCCGACGGCAGTGTGCTGCTGTGGTCCTTCGGCACGGCCGACCCGGGATTCCGCTCGGCGGACAACGGTGCCAACTGGTCCGAGGTCGCCTCCTTCCCGAAGGGCGCCGTCCCGGTCGCGGACCCGGTCGACGCGACCCGCTTCTACGCCTTCGACACCACGACCGGGACGCTCCACGCCAGCACCGACGGCGGCAGGACCTTCACCGCGCGGGCCACCGGCCTGACCTCGGGCGACAGCGAGTTCCAGCTGACCGCCGCCCCCGGCCGCTCGGGCGACCTCTGGCTGAGCCTGAAGTGGAACGGGCTGTACCGCTCCACCGACGGCGGCGCCACCTTCACCAAGGTCGGCAGCTGCTGGGCCTCGTACACCCTCGGCTTCGGCAAGGCCGCCGAGGGCGCCTCCTATCCGGCGGTCTATCTGGTCGGCTCCACCGAGAGCATCACCGCCGTGTACCGCTCCGACGACGAGGCGAAGACCTGGACCCGGATCAACGACGACCGGCACCAGTGGGGCTGGATCGGCGCGACCATCACCGGCGACCCGCGCATCCACGGCCGGGTCTACATCGCCACCAACGGACGCGGCGTGCAGTACGGGGAGCCCGCCTGATGTCCGAGCGACAAGGGCCTGCCCTGAGCGACGCGACCCGGGGCCGGCTCCTCTTCGGCGGCGACTACAACCCGGAGCAGTGGCCCGAGGAGACCTGGCACGAGGACGTCCGGCTGATGAAGGACGCCGGCGTCAACTCCGTCACCCTCGGCGTGTTCTCGTGGTCGAAGCTGGAACCGGAGCCCGGGGCACGGGAGTTCGGCTGGCTGGACACGCTGATGGACCTCATGCACGAGAACGGCATCGGGATCGTCCTCGCCACCCCCACCTCCTCGCCCCCGCCCTGGATGGGCCGGCTGCACCCCGACACCCTGCCCGTCACCGAGGACGGCCGCACCGAGTGGTGGGGCGGCCGCCAGCACTTCTCGCACTCCAGCGCCACCTACCGGCGCTACGCCGCCGCGATCACCGAGGACCTGGCCGCCCGCTACGGCGGCCACCCGGCCCTGACGATGTGGCACATCAACAACGAGTACTGCACCTCCGACCACGGCGACCAGGCCGCCGCCTCCTTCCGGCGCTGGCTGCGCGAGAAGTACCGCACGCTCGACGCCCTCAACGAGGCCTGGGGCACCGCCTTCTGGAGCCAGGGCTACGACACCTGGGACGGCATCCTGCCGCCCCGCCTGCCCCACTACATGCGCAACCCCGGCCAGGTCCTGGACTTCCGGCGCTTCACCTCCGACATGCTCCTGGAGTGTTACACCGCCGAGCGGGACATCGTCCGGCGCCACACCCCGCACCTGCCGGTCACCAGCAACTTCATGCCGCTGTGGTTCGGCCAGGACGCCTGGCGCTGGGCGGAGGAGGAGGACGTCGTCTCCGTCGACCTCTACCCCGACCCGCGCGATCCGCTCGGCGCCCAGAACGGGGCCCTCGTCCAGGACATGACCCGCTCCCAGGCACGCGGGCCGTGGATGCTCATGGAGCAGGCGGCCGGGCCGGTCAACTGGCGGGGCGTGAACCACCCGAAGCCCCGGGGCCTCAACCGGCTGTGGTCCCTGCAGGCCGTGGCCCGGGGCGCCGACGCCGTCTGCTACTTCCAGTGGCGGCAGTCCCGGCAGGGCGCCGAGAAGTTCCACTCCGGCATGGTCAGCCACGCCGGGGCGGAGGGCCGTACGTACCAGGAGGTCAAGCGGCTGGGGGCGGACCTGGCGAGGATCGCCCCCGAGGTGACCGGCCGGCACATCACCGCGAACGTCGCCCTCCTGCACGACTGGAACGCCTGGTGGGCCGGGGCCCAGGACGGCCGCCTGTCCTCCCGGGTGGACTACCCGGACGTGCTGCGCGCCTGGCACAAGGCCCTCTGGCAGGCCCACCTCACCACCGACTTCGCCCACCCCGAGCACGATCTGACGCCGTACTCGATGATCGTCGTGCCCCAGCTGTACGCGCTCACCGACACGGCGATCGGCAACCTCCTCGCCTACGCCCGCGGCGGCGGCACCCTCGTCTGCGGCTTCCTGACCGGTGTCGCGGACGAGGACGACCGGGTGCGCCCCGGCGGCATGGACGCCCGGCTGCGGGAGCTGTTCGGCATCCGCACGCTGCACGAGTGGTGGCCGCTGGACGAGGGGGAGACCGTCGCCTGCGAGGAGTTCCTGGGCACGCTGTGGTCCGAGGAGATCGAGCCCGCCGACCCCGATCACACCACCCTCTACAAGGGCGGCGAACTGGACGGCATGCCCGCCGTGCTGCGCAAGGACCGCGCCTGGTACCTCTCCACGCTCCCGGAGCCGGAGGCACTGCGCGACCTGCTGGCCCGGATCGCCGACGGCGCGGGCGTCCGGCCCGTGCTCGACGGCCTTCCCGGGCAGGTCGAGGCCGTGCGCCGGGGCGAGCTGCTGTTCGTGCTCAACCACGGCCGCGAGCCGGTGACCGTGGAGGTCCCCGGCACCCACCACGACCTGCTGACGGGCACGGCCGTCACCGACCGGGTCACCCTCGCCCGCTACGAGGCGGCGGTACTCCGGCCATGACCGCCTCCGCCCCCCCTCCTCGAACCGCGGACTTCCACCGGCACAGAATCCCTCCACCTGGTCGCCGGAGAAGACCACGTCCTCACCTCGAGGTCGTGGTAGTTCCCCCATCCCCCCACCCATGGAAGGGACACCATGGCATCACGCACCTTGAGCAGGGTCACCAAGGCCCTGCTCGCCCCGGCCCTGGCACTCGGCGCGACCGTGGCCCTGGCCTCCGCCCCCGCCTCGGCCGCCGTCTGGAACTCCTGCGACCAGTGGGGCAACACGAACCTGAACGGCTACACGCTCTACAACAACATCTGGGGCAGCGGCGCCAGAGCCCAGTGCATCTGGGCCAACTCCGGCACCAACTGGGGAGTCAACGCCAACCACCCCAACACCGGCGGCATCAAGTCCTATCCGAACCAGACGAAGGCGATCAACAAGTCCATCACCTCGCTGGGTTCGCTCTCCAGCAGTTACAACGTCAGCGTCCCGTCGTCCGGCGCGTACAACACGTCCTACGACATCTGGGACACCGACCACGACTACGAGATCATGCTCTGGGTCAACAAGACCGGAGCCGTCGGCCCGATCGGCACCTCGCAGGGCAGCGTCAGCCTCGGCGGCCACTCCTGGAACGTCTTCAAGGGCACCAACGGCGCCAACGAGGTGTTCTCGTTCATCCGCACCTCCAACTCCAGCTCCGGCACGGTGAACATCCTGCCGATCCTGAAGTGGATCAAGGACACCAAGGGCTGGATGGGCAACGAGACCATCGGTGACGTCCAGTTCGGCTACGAGATCACCTCGTCGTCCGGCGGCCTGGACTTCCGTACCAACAGCATGACCGTCAGCAGCAGCTGACGCCCGATCCGGGGCCGGGGCCGAACGCCGTCAAGGGC
>NZ_JBSHKH010000189.1:0-11977 GCF_053643595.1 Streptomyces sp. NPDC055506
CACAAAGGAAAGGGTTAGGGAAAACCCTCGATTTGGCGGGGACAGCCGTTCGGAACGTCCCGCTCCCACTACCCTGTCGCGGAAGCGCTGCGCCCTGCCCTGATCCGGGGGCCGTCCAACGGCCTTGCGGCGGAGGCCTTCTGAGAGGGCGACAGCCACCGTTGGCACCCTGCACGGCAGCCACGGGAGTCGCAACCCGTTTATCTCATTCGTGCGTCCGGAATACGGACACCTGCCACCGATAGATGTGTAACAAGTCCGTTTCGCAGGGATCTTTCACCAAACCCTTTGTCCGGATTTTGGAAGATGTAGGCCTGAGCTGTGATCGAACCGAGACCTCGAGAGTGTGGTTCGGTCTGGGCGCATGGCAGATAGTTAGGCGCGTAGAGCTCGGATGAACGGGTCACTCGCCGGCAGCGGCGCCGACTCACGAGCGCGGGGGCACTCGACAAATTTCCGGCACCGGCGACGGGCGGGCGCCGTGATCTGTCCTGTGCTCCCTTTGCGGTGAACCAATGACTTCCTAGGAGGAACCCATGCGCGGTGCCAAGAGCGCCAAGTGGGTCGCGGGGGCGATAGTCGTCGCCCTGGCCGCCACCGCCTGTGGCGGCGGCGACGACAGTGCCGGCGACGACATGAACAAGGGCAAGGCCGACCCGAACGGCATCGTCACTGCGCAGCTGAGCGAGCCTCAGAACCCGCTGCAGCCGGCCAACGCCAAGGAGAGCCAGGGCAGCCGTGTCCTGCGCACGATCTTCGCGGGTCTGGTCGACTACGAGCCCGGCACCGGCAAGCTCGAGTACGTCAACGCCGAGTCGGTCACGCCGAACGACGACTCGTCGGAGTGGACCGTCAAGCTCAAGCCGGGCTGGAAGTTCCACGACGGCACCCCGGTCACCGCCAAGTCCTACGTGGACTCGTGGAACTGGTCGGCCAACATCAAGAACAACCAGACCAACTCCAGCTGGTTCGCCGACATCGTGGGCTTCGACCAGGTGCACCCGGAGAAGGGTGACCCCAAGACCGACAAGATGTCGGGTCTGAAGGTCGTCGACGACAACACCTTCACGGTCAAGCTGACGCAGCCGGTGTCGTACTTCGCGTACAAGCTGGGCTACGACGTGTGGGCGCCCCTTCCGGAGGCCTTCTTCAAGGACCCGAAGGGCTTCGGCGAGAAGCCGGTCGGCAACGGCCCGTACAAGTTCGTCTCCTGGGAGCACAACAAGCTCATCAAGGTCCGCAAGTTCGCGGACTACCAGGGCCCGAACAAGGCCAAGAACGGCGGCATCGACTTCAAGAACTACACGACCGCCGACGCCGCGTACTCGGACCTGCGCTCCAACAACGTGGACTGGATCGAGCAGGTCCCGACCACCGCGCTGACGAACTACAAGACGGACCTCGGCGACCGTGCCATCGACGAGCCGTACTCGGCCGTCCAGTCGATCGTCCCGGCGTTCTACACCAAGCAGTTCAAGGACATCGACCCCAAGGTCATCCAGGGTCTGTCCATGGCGATCGACCGCCAGACGATCACCAAGACCGTGCTGCAGAGCACCCGTACCCCGGCCGACTCCTACGTCGCCCCCGGCGTGCTCGGCTACAAGAAGGGCGCGCTCGGCGACATCGTCAAGTTCGACCCGGCCCAGGCGAAGAAGCTCGTCCAGGAGGGCGGCGGCGTCCCGGGCAACAAGATCCAGATCCAGTACAACGCCGACCAGGACCACAAGCCCTGGGTCGACGCGGTCTGCAACTCGATCCGCAAGTCCACCGGCGTGGAGTGCACCGGCGACCCGAAGCCGACCTTCCAGGCCGACCTCGACGCCCGTGACAAGGACCAGGTCAAGTCCATGTACCGCGGTGGCTGGGTGCTCGACTACCCGGTCAACTCGAACTTCATGCGTGACCTCTACGGCTCCACGGCCGCCGGTAACACCAGCGGTTACTCCAACAAGGAGTTCGACAAGCTGAGCTCCGAGGCGGACAAGGCGGGCTCGATCGACGAGACCGTGAAGCTGTACCAGGACGCGGAGCAGCTCCTCGCCAAGGACATGCCGGCGATTCCGCTCTGGTTCTACAAGGTCAACAGCGGTCAGTCCACCAACATCCTGGGCAAGATCCAGTACGGCCAGGACGGCGACCCGATCTTCGACACGATCCAGGTCAAGCAGAAGTAAACAGACGACCGCAGACCGGTGCCGCCTCTCCCGTCAGGGGAGCGGCGGCGCCGGTCCGTAGGCAAAGGCCTCCACCTCACCCCCCTCAACCTGCGGTAGAGATGAGTGCGCAGGCCCTCGCCGACCCCTCACGGCATGGAGGCGCAAGATGGGGCGCTACGCCGCCAGGCGACTGCTCCAGATGATCCCGATCTTCATCGGGACAACTCTGTTGATCTTTCTGATGGTCCACATCCTGCCGGGCGACCCGGTCCGGGCCATCTACGGGGACAAGGCTCCCGATCCCGCACAGATCGCGCAGATCAAGCGCGAGTACGGCTTCGACAAGCCCGTCCTCGAACAGTACGTCCACTACATGTGGAACCTCATCCAGGGAGACTTCGGAAAGAACCTCGCAGGCCGTCCGGTCGTCGAGCTCATGTCCGAGGCCTTCCCGGTGACACTGCGGCTGACGCTGCTGGCCATCACCATCGAGATCATCATCGGTGTGGGCCTCGGCGCGTGGGCCGGTCTGCGGGCCGGCAAGGCCGCCGACACCGGTGTCCTGGTCTTCACCCTGACCGTGATCTCGATCCCGGTCTTCGTCCTCGGCTTCATCGCCCGGTTCATCTTCGCGGACGAACTCGGCTGGCTACCGCCCAACGTCCAGGACTCCACGGACTTCTCCCAGTTGTTCCTGCCGGCCTTCGTCCTCGCCATGTTGTCCATGGCGTACGTGGCCCGGCTGACCCGGACGACCTTCGCGGAGAACCTGCGGGCCGACTACATGCGCACCGCGCTCGCCAAGGGCCTGCCCCGGCGCCGCATCATCGGTGTCCATCTGCTGCGCAACTCGCTGATCCCGGTGGTCACCTTCATCGGCACCGACGTCGGCGGCTTCATCGGCGGCGCGGTCATCACCGAGGGCATCTTCAACATCCAGGGTGTCGGCAACCTCCTCTACAGGGCGATCCAGACGAGCGAGGGCTCGACGGTCACGGGTGTGGTGACGGTGCTCGTCCTCGTCATCCTCCTGATCAACCTGCTCATCGACCTGCTGTACGCGGTCCTGGACCCGAGGATCCGGTATGCCTGACGTGACCAAGGCCGAGACCACCGACTCCGCCCGGGTGGACGCGGTGGCCCCGCCGGCCGTCGACGCGCCCGCCAAGGAGAGCGGCAAGAAGAAGGAGAAGACCCGTTCCCTGTGGGGCGACGCCTGGTACGACCTCAGGCACCGCCCCATGTTCTGGGTCTCCTCGGTGCTGCTGGTCCTGCTCGTGGTGATCGCCGTCTTCCCCGGCTGGTTCACCAGCGCCGACCCGCGTGACGGCGACCTCGTCAACCACTACCTGGGCAAGCCCGAGCTGGGGCACTTCTTCCAGCCCGACTGGTTCGGCTACGACCAGCAGGGCCGCTCCATCTACTCGCGCGTCATCCACGGCACCCGCGCCTCGATCCTCGTCGGCGTCTTCGTGACCGCCGCGGTCACGCTGCTCGGCGGTCTGCTGGGCATGCTGGCGGGCTACTTCGGCGGCTGGGTCGACTCGGTGATCTCCCGGATCGTCGACATCTTCTTCGGTCTGCCGTTCCTGCTCGGCACGATGGTCGTCCTGAACGCCTTCGCCGAGCGCAAGGTGTACGTGGTCATCCTGGCCCTGGCCTGCCTGGGCTGGACCTCGATCGCCCGTGTCACGCGCAGCTCCGTCATCACGGCCAAGCAGGCCGACTATGTGACGGCGGCCCGGGCGCTCGGCGCCGGCACCACGCGGATCCTGTTCCGCCACGTGATGCCGAACGCCATCGCCCCGACCATCGTCGTGGCCACGATCGCCCTCGGCGGTTACATCTCGGCGGAGGCGACCCTGTCGTTCCTCGGCCTCGGCCTCAGCGACCCGACGATCTCGTGGGGCATCGACATCTCCGAGGGCAGCAAGGTGATCCGGGACAACCCGCACGCGCTGCTGTTCCCGGCGGGCATGCTCAGCCTCACGGTCTTCGCGTTCATCATGCTCGGCGACGCGGTCCGCGACGCCCTTGACCCGAAGCTGCGCTGAGGAGGGCGTACGTGACCACCATCGACAAGACCAGGAACGTGCCCGAGCCGCGAGGCGCGGCCGAGGGCGACGCCCCCCTGCTCGAAGTGCGCGATCTGCACGTCGAGTTCCACACCCGTGACGGCGTGGCCAAGGCCGTCAACGGCGTCAACTACACCGTGTCGTCCGGCGAGACGCTCGCCGTGCTCGGTGAGTCCGGCTCCGGCAAGTCCGTGACCGCGCAGGCGATCATGGGCATCCTCGACATGCCGCCCGGGCGGATCCCCCAGGGCCAGATCCTGTACCGGGGCGAGGACATGCTCACCATGTCCGGCGACGCCCGGCGCAAGATCCGGGGCAGCAAGATCGCGATGATCTTCCAGGACGCGCTCTCCGCGCTGAACCCGGTGCTGTCCGTCGGCTACCAGCTCGGCGAGATGTTCCGCGTGCACCAGGGCCTGAGCAAGAGGGACGCCAAGGCCAAGGCCATCGAGCTGATGGACCGCGTGAAGATCCCGGCCGCGAAGGAGCGCGTCGGCGACTACCCGCACCAGTTCTCCGGCGGTATGCGCCAGCGCATCATGATCGCGATGGCGCTCGCCCTGGAGCCTGACCTGATCATCGCCGACGAGCCGACCACGGCCCTCGACGTGACGGTCCAGGCCCAGGTCATGGACCTGCTCGCGGAGCTTCAGCGCGAGTACAACATGGGCCTCATCCTGATCACCCACGACCTCGGCGTCGTCGCCGACGTCGCGGACAAGATCGCGGTGATGTACGCGGGCCGGATCGTGGAGACCGCCCCGGTGCACGAGCTGTACAAGCGGCCCGCGCACCCCTACACCAAGGGTCTGCTCGAGTCGATCCCGCGCCTGGACCAGAAGGGCCAGGACCTGTACGCGATCAAGGGCCTGCCGCCCAACCTGACGCGTATCCCGTCCGGCTGCGCCTTCAACCCGCGGTGCCCGCAAGCGCAGGACATCTGCCGTACGGACGTCCCGTTGCTGCACCCGGTCACCGAGCGGGACGGCGGCGAGCTGGCCGGCCGCGGCAGCGCGTGCCACTTCTGGAAGGAGACGATCCATGGCTGACCTGGAGAAGACGGACGAGTCCATGGACGCCACCCCCAACGTCACCGAGGTCGAGACGATCGAGGCCGCCACCGATGCGGAGGCCGTAGCCGCCATCGAGGCGCCGGTCGAGCGCGGTGAGCCGATCCTGCAGGTGCGCAACCTGGTCAAGCACTTCCCGCTGACCCAGGGCATCCTGTTCAAGCGTCAGATCGGCGCGGTCAAGGCCGTGGACGGGGTCTCCTTCGACCTCTACCAGGGCGAGACGCTCGGCATCGTGGGCGAGTCCGGCTGTGGCAAGTCCACGGTCGCCAAGCTGTTGATGATGCTGGAGAAGGCGACCGCGGGCGAGATCTTCTACAAGGGCCAGGACATCACCAAGCTGTCCGGGCGTGCGCTGAAGGCGGTCCGCCGGAACATCCAGATGGTGTTCCAGGACCCGTACACCTCGCTCAACCCCCGTATGACGGTCGGCGACATCATCGGCGAGACCTTCGAGATCCACCCCGAGGTGGCCCCGAAGGGCGACCGTCGCCGCAAGGTCCAGGACCTGCTGGACGTCGTGGGTCTCAACCCCGAGTACATCAACCGCTATCCGCACCAGTTCTCGGGCGGTCAGCGCCAGCGCATCGGCATCGCCCGCGGCCTCGCGCTCAACCCCGAGATCATCATCTGCGACGAGCCGGTCTCCGCGCTGGACGTGTCCGTCCAGGCGCAGGTCATCAACCTGATGGAGAAGCTCCAGGACGAGTTCAACCTCTCCTACCTCTTCATCGCGCACGACCTGTCGATCGTCCGGCACATCTCGGACCGGGTGGGTGTGATGTACCTCGGCAAGATGGCCGAGATCGGCTCGGACACGGAGATCTACGACCACCCGACCCACCCGTACACCCAGGCGCTGCTCTCGGCCGTCCCGGTGCCCGACCCGGAGTCCCGCGAGGGCCGCGAGCGGATCATCCTCACCGGCGACGTCCCGTCCCCGGCCAACCCGCCCTCGGGCTGCCGCTTCCGCACCCGCTGCTGGAAGGCCCAGGACAAGTGCGCCCAGGAGGTCCCGCTCCTCGCGGTCCCCGAGCGCTTCAAGGGCGAGGACACCCCGGCGGCCCACGAGTCGGCCTGCCACTTCGCGGAGGAGAAGGACGTGGTCCACGCGGCCTGACGGCCGATCGGTCATGTCCCTCACGGTTCCCGGTGCCTTCTGAAGAGGGCGCCGGGAACCGGCCTTTCCGGCGAGGTCGGGAAATGCTGCATCACATCGAGCTGTGGGTCCCCGATCTGCCCCGCGCGGCCCGCGAATGGGGCTGGCTCCTGGCCCGTCTCGACTACGCCCCGTACCAGGAGTGGGAGCACGGCCGCAGCTGGCGCCTGGGCGCGACATACCTCGTCGTCGAGCAGTCCCCGGCCCTGCGCGGGACCGAGCACGACCGCATGAGGCCCGGCCTCAATCACCTGGCGTTCCACGCCGGGACGGCCGCGGAGGTCGACGAGCTGGCCCGCGAGGCGCCCGCACACGGTTGGACGCTCCTCTTCGCCGACCGCCATCCCCATGCCGGGGGCCCGGAGCACCACGCCGCCTACCTCGCCAATACGGACGGGTTCGAGGTCGAGCTCGTGGCCGCCGAAGCACCCGCGAACCCCCGGCAATTGCGTTAACACGCAAGCAACTTCACGGACCCGGTTCCGATATACGGACGCGTCAGGCTGTACAGCGTACGGCCGTGCGGGTGCCGTAAACGGGCCGGGACGCGCCATGTCGTCCCGGCCCGTTGCCGTGCGGTCAGGCGGTGGTGATGCCCAGGGAGCGCTTCAGGAAGTCGACCTGGAGCAGGAGCAGGTTCTCCGCGACCTGTTCCTGGGGCGTGATGTGGGTGACCCCGGACAGCGGCAGGACCTCGTGCGGGCGGCCGGCGGCCAGGAGGGCCGAGGAGAGGCGCAGGGCGTGGGCGACGACCACGTTGTCGTCGGCGAGGCCGTGCACGACCATCAGGGGGCGGTGCGGCTCGGCGGGGGAGGACAGCCCGTCGGCGGTGACCAGGGAGCTCCCGGCGTACGACTCCGGGTGCTCCGCGGGGGCACCCAGGTACCGCTCCGTGTAGTGCGTGTCGTAGAGATGCCAGTCCGTCACCGGCGCCCCCGCGATGCCCGCGTGGAAGACGTCGGGGCGGCGCAGCACCGCGAGGCCGGCCAGCCAGCCGCCGAAGGACCAGCCGCGGATCGCCACCCGGGACAGATCCAGGGGATACCGCTGCGCGAGGTCCCGCAGCGCCTCCACCTGGTCGTCCAGCGACAGCGTGAAGTCGTGGTGGATCCCCTTCTCCCACGCGGGGGACCGGCCCGGGGTGCCGCGGCCGTCCGCGACGATCACCGCGAAGCCCTGGTCCGCGAACCACTGAGAGGTGAGGTGCGGGTTGTGCGCGGCGACCACCCGCTGCCCGTGCGGCCCGCCGTACGGGTCCATGAGCACCGGCAGGGGGGTGTCACCGGCGTAGTCCCGAGGCATAAGCACGGCGCATGGGATGCGGCGTGCGCCCCCCTCGGTGAGCGTCACGCGGGGGGACATACCAGGGTCTTCGGCGTAAGAGGGGACAGTCGCCGTCGGTTTTCCGTCGCGCAGCACCTGCACCCGTACACCTGGCCGATTCAGCGTCGCCGAGACCAGCACCGTGACGTCCCCGGCCCGCGCGGCCGAGTGCACGCCCGGCTCCTGGGACACCCGCTCCACGCCCAGCTCGTTCACCCGGTACACATGCGTCTGGCCCGTCTCCCCCTCGCCGGCCTCCTCGCCCGCCGACGCCGAGACCAGCACGTCGTCGTCGGAGACGTCCAGTACCGCCCGGAGGTGCAACTGCGCTCCCGTGAGCGGCCGTTCCCCGACCGCCAGCACCCGCGCACCGCCCTCGTCCGCGATCCGGACCAACTGCCCGGACGGGCTCCAGCACGGCACCCCGGGGAAAAGATCAAGCCATGTTCGATCTTCGTCGGCGTGCACCATCCGCGTCGCGCCCGACTCCGGATCCACGGCCAGGATCAACTGGCTGCGCTGATCGCGCGCCTGTACGAGCAGCAGTGGAGCGCCCGCCGCTGACCAGTGGACATGCGCCAGATACGGATACCGCGCCCGGTCCCAGGCGACCTCCGTGCGCACCCCGTCCAGACCGATCACGAACAGCCGGACCTCCGCGTTGCCGGTGCCCGCCGCCGGATACGCCACCCGCTGCGGCTCCCGTTCGGGATGCGCCGGATCGGAGATCCACCACCGCTGCACCGGAGTGTCGTCCACCCTGGCCACGAGCAGCCTGTCCGACTCAGGAGCCCACCAGAAGCCGCGCGAACGCCCCATCTCCTCGGCCGCGATGAACTCGGCGAGCCCGAATGAGACATTCTCCGAATCCGGCTCGGCGAGCGCCCGGTCGCCGTCCCCCTCGGCGCCCACCACCCGCAGGGCGCCCTGCGCGACGTAGGCGATGTGCCGCCCGTCGGGCGACGGGCGCGGGTCGATCACCGGCCCCGGCGTGGGCAGTCCACGCGCCGTCCCGGCCTGCAGCTCGGCCGCGAAAAGCCGCCCTGACAAGGCGAAAGAGGCCAGCTCGACGGCCGAGTCGGTGGCGTACCCGACGATGCCCGCCCCGCCCTCGCGGCTGCGCTCACGCCGTGCCCGCTCCTCGGGCGACAGGTCCTCCGAGGCACCGCCCAGCAGGGCGCGCGGGTCGGCGGCCACGCGCTCTGTGCCCTCCTCCATGTCGAGGACCCACAGTGAACTCGCCCGGTCCGTACCGGAACCGGAGCGCAGGAACACAACACGTGAACCGTCGGGCGCCACACTGAACGCACGCGGCGCGCCGAGCGTGAAGCGCTGGGTGCGGGCGTGCCGTCGGGGGAAGGAGTCAGGCTCGGTCGTCATGCCCTGACCATATTGGCCATGCGCCCCCTTGTGCGGCAGTGCGCCGATCGATGCGCACGGACGGATAGTTATGATCAATGTCGCATAGTGGGTATGAACCTGCTGGCTGACGTACGGATTTAATGCCCCCATAGTCCGACCCCCCGCGCCCTTGTGGATCATTGGAGGTGAGCCGCCGTGGCACTCTCGATTTCGGCGGTGGTGCTGCTGGCGATCATCGTCTTCTTGCTGATCAAGAAGTCAGGACTGAAGGCGGGGCATGCGGTCGTCTGCATGCTGCTCGGCTTCTACCTCGCCTCCTCGACCGTCGCTCCCACGATCAACGAGCTGACGACGAACATCGCGGGCATGATCGGCAGCATCAAGTTCTGACCCCTCGGGTCCCGCGTACGGCCTCGTGAGCCGGGTCGTGGGACCTCGTAGGGTGGGATCCATGACGGAACTGCCCGACCGGCGTCTGCTGCTGGTGCACGCGCACCCGGACGACGAGTCGATCAACAACGGCGCCACCATGGCCAGGTACACGGCCGAGGGTGTCCACGTCACCCTGGTCACCTGCACCCTCGGCGAACGCGGCGAGGTCATCCCGCCCGAGCTCGCGCACCTGACCGGCGCCGCCCTGGGCGAGCACCGCCGCCGCGAGCTCGCCGCCGCCATGGCCGAGCTCGGCGTCCAGGACGTCCGCCTGCTCGGCGGCGCCGGACGCTACAGCGACTCCGGGATGATGGGCCTGCCCGACAACGACGACCCCGGCTGCTTCTGGCAGGCCGACGTCGACGAGGCCGCCGCACACCTCGTCGAGGTGATCCGCGAGGTACGCCCCCAGGTCCTCGTCACCTACGACAAGGACGGCGGCTACGGCCATCCCGACCACATCCAGGCCCACCGCGTCGCCATGCGCGCCGCCGAGCTGGCGGCAGAGGCCGGCATCCCGATCCCGAAGGTGTACTGGAACCGGGTTCCCCGGCCTGTTGTCGAGGAGTCCTTCGCCCGGCTCCGGGACGACCTGCCCGGCCTCCCCTTCACCAAGGCCGCCGAGGTCGACGACGTACCCGGTGTGGTGGCCGAGGAGCGCGTCACCACGGTGATCGACGGCACCGCCCACGCCGCCGCCAAGGCCGCCGCGATGCGCGCCCATGCCACCCAGATCACCGTGGCCGAGCCGTATTTCGTGCTGTCCAACGAACTCGCCCAGCCGATCCTCACGACCGAGTACTACGAGCTGGTGCGGGGCGAGCAGGGTCCCGGTGAGCGGGAGACGGACCTGTTCGCCGGTGTCGAGGAGACCTCATGAGCGACCGGAGCCCGATGCTCGCCCAGCCGATACGGCCGCCGTCCGCCGCACGGATCACCGCCTGTCTGGGGTTCTTCCTGCTCGGGGCCGTCGTCGGCGTGGCCGGGGCGCTGGTGCAGCCCGCGTGGTTCCCGGGCGGACTGCTGCTCGCCCTCGCCGGGGAGGCCGGAGCCGTCCTGGGCGCGGCACGCGTCACCCGCGGCCGGATCGGCGGCGTCGCGGCCGCCGCCGGCTGGATGCTCGCCGTCATCCTGCTCACGGCCAGCCGTCCCGAGGGCGACTTCCTCTTCGCCGCGGGAAGCGGCTCCTACCTCTATCTGCTCGGGGGCATCGGTGTGGCTGTGATGTGCGCCACCCTTGCCCCGGGGCGGCAACCGGACGGCGGTCCCGTCCGACTTGCCAAGTGACGTACCACTTCGCCAGGACGTGCCCGTGGGGGTCCGGTGTGGGATTCCCGGCGGTCATGGGATACGGGCGAGAAGTGGCCAGTATGGTGGTGCGCGCCGCCGAGCTGCCCGCGTGAGGTTGTGTCGGGCGGCGGAGCCAACCGGGAGAACCTGCCTTGAGTCGTGAAACTGACACTCCGTCCTCCGGGCCCAACGGGCGCGGTGGAGCCGCCTACCCGTCGGGTACGCCGCCGTACGGGACCCCGGCGGTCTCCGACGCCGGTGCGGACGCGGGCCGTTCGGCCGCCCGGCCGGAGGAACGCAAGACCGAGACCACGCTGACGACCCGGATCCGGATCAACATCCCCGGGTCACGGCCCATTCCGCCCGTGGTGGTGCGCAAGCCCGTCGGGGACACGGAGGGTTCGGGCGACACCGGGACCGCTGCGGGCCCCGGCAACGAGGCGACCCCTCCGGGGGCCGCCACGTCCAGAGGCACGGGCACGGTCGAGCCTTCCGCCGAGCCCACGCAGCCGGCGGACGACAAGCCGACCAGCGACTGGTTCGCGCCCCGCAAGTCCGGCACGGGCCCGGGCGGTCAGGGCAGCGGCTCCACCAACGGGGCCGGTCTGCCGGGCGGTTCGAACCCGGCGACGGGCGGTTCCGGCGCGGGCGCCCCTGGTGCGGGCGCTCCCGGTGCGTCCGGTGCCGGTGCGTCCGGCGGGGCCCGGCCGGGTGCCGGGCGGCCCGGCGGCGTGGTGGGCTCCATGGGCGCGCCGGGCGGCTCCCGGCCCGGCGGTACGAACGGTGCCGGGCTCCCCGGCGGCGCGACCGGCGGACCCGTCGCGCCCGGCCACGGCGGCGGCACCGGCTCCTTCGACGTCACCGAGGCACTGGCGGCGGGCCCGCTGGGCAACGGTTCGCGTCCCGCCCCGGGCGTTGGCAGCGGTGGTGGCGAACCGCGCCGCGACGATCTGCCGTACTTCTCGGAGAACGACCGTGTAGGCCAGGGCGGCTCCGGCTCCCAGGGCCCGGCCGGCCCGACGGGCGGCCCGGTCACCGGGGACGGCCCGATGGTGCCGCGCCGGCTGCAGGAGCTGCGCCTGGCGCTGACCACGGCGACGGCCGAGC
>NZ_JBSHKH010000190.1:0-11741 GCF_053643595.1 Streptomyces sp. NPDC055506
GGTCACGCCCCTTTCGCCCGGTATCGGCGCATCTTCGCGCGGGCGCCGCACACCTGCATCGAGCACCAGCGGCCGCGGCCTGCCGGGCTGCGGTCGTAGTAGGCCCAGTGGCAGTCGGGGGCCTCGCAGGCCTTGAGGCGGGTCCAGGTGCCGGCGACCAGGGACTCGGCGACGGCCGCGGCCACGCGTGCGTGCAGGGAGCGGTCGTCGGTGGGGGTCAGGGCGGCCGAGCCGTCCGTCGCGTCGACCGTGACGATGAGCGGGGCCCGGGCCAGGAGTTCACCGAGCGGGGGCGTCTCGCGGTGCGGCGGGTGGCCCGCGTGGGCGAGGAGGGTGGCGCGCAGGGACTCGCGCAGGGCGCGGGCCAGGTCCGCCTCGTCGGGCGTGATCCCGAAGCGTGCCCGGCCCTCCGGCGTGTCCAGCGTGTCGGCGCCCGACTCGATGTCCAGCGTGTTCACCAGGGCCTCGACCAGGGCCAGGCCGCCGGGCGCGGGCGATCTCTCCGTCATGGCTGGACCGTACCTCTCGCTTTTTCCCTTGCGAGGTTACCTCCAATGAGGGAGCATGCAGTAACGGTTACTGGTTACCCGATTCTGAAGGTAACAGCGACTTCGAGGAGGAAGTCATGGCTCTCGCCAAGCTGGGTGTCGTCGTCCTGGACTGTCCCGACCCGCACGCACTCGCCGCCTTCTACGCCGAGGTGCTCGGCGGCACGCCGGAGGTCGCGTCCGACGGGGAGGACGAGTGGGTCGACCTGAAGGTGCCGGGCGGTACACCGCTGGCCTTCCAGGCCGCCCCCGGTTTCGTACCGCCGACGTGGCCATCGCCCGACCACTCGCAGCAGTTCCACCTCGACCTGGACGTGGAGGACCTGGACGCGGCCGAGAAGGGCGTGCTGGCGCTCGGCGCCAAGGCGCTGGACACCGAGGACCGCTCCCGGACCTTCCGGGTTTACGCCGACCCGGCCGGGCACCCGTTCTGCCTCTGCGCCTGCTGACACCGGGAGACCTCATGTCCGCCGTGGCACGTTTCCGTTCCGTGGTCGTCGACTGCCCCGACCCGCGCGAACTGGCCCGCTTCTACGCGGGAG
This sequence comes from Streptomyces sp. NPDC055506, assembly GCF_053643595.1. Classification (NCBI taxonomy): domain Bacteria; kingdom Bacillati; phylum Actinomycetota; class Actinomycetes; order Kitasatosporales; family Streptomycetaceae; genus Streptomyces; species Streptomyces sp. NPDC055506. Next base: position 1,091 of record NZ_JBSHKH010000190.1, read on the forward strand.
TCGGGGGCGGCTCTCCCGAGGGCGACGACCCCGACTGGGTGGTGCTGCGCCTCCCCGGCGGGCCCCGGCTCGCCTTCCAGCGCTCGCCCGGCCACACCCCGCCGGAGTGGCCCCGGTCCGACCGCAACGCCCAGCAGTTCCACCTGGACTTCGACGGTGGTGCGACTTGGGAGGAGATCGACGCGGCGGAGGAGCGGGTGCTGGCGCTGGGCGCGCGGGTGCTGGACAAGGAGGACGACAGGAAGAAGGACTTCCGGGTCTACGCGGACCCGGCGGGCCATCCGTTCTGCCTCTGCCGGATCGCGCACGACTGATCCCGCAGAGGCAGAGGCAGAGGAGACGGGAGAGCGGGACGGTTACCCGTCCAGCTCCGAGATCGTCGCCTTCGACGGCGCGCGACGCTGCTGCGCGGCGCGTGCGGTGAAGTCGGCCCCGCGCAGGACGCGCTGGACGTTTCCCCAGGTCAGAAGGGCCACATCGCCCTCGTCCCAGCCGCGCCGCAGCAGCTCGGCGATCAGCCGGGGATAGCAGGAGATGTCGCCGAGTTCCTGCGGATGGGCCGAGCCGGAGTCGTAGGTGCCGGAGAGTCCGACGCTGTGCGCTCCGGCCACGGCACGGATGTGGTCGAGGTGATCGGCGACATCACGGACGGTCGGGCCGGTCTGCTCGGCCGTCAGCGGTACCAGGCACAGCCCCTTGGCGGCGCCCAGCGCGGCCAGCAGGTCGTCGGGGAGGTTGACCGGGTGGGGGCGGATCGCCCGGGCCGCGGAGCGGCTGAACAGCACGGGCGCCCGGGAGAGGCTCAGCACACGGCGGACGGTCTGCTCCGGGGCGCCGGAGAGGTCCGCGATGACACCGAGCCGGTTCATCTCGCGCACGACCTCCTCGCCGAACCGGGTCAGCCCCGCGTCGCTCGCCCAGGACACCCCGGTCAGCGTCAGAGCGCGCAGGCCGAGGAGGTGCAGCTGGCGCAGGGTGCCCAGCGAGTCGCCCACGGCCGAGGCCCCGGCGGGACCGAGGAGCACGGCGACGCGGCCGCAATTGCGGGCGTCGGCGACCTGCCCGGCCGTACAGGCGGGCCGCAGGCCCTCGTCGCAGGTGCGGACGATGCTCTTCGCCAGGTCGAGCTGTTCCAGGGTGGCGCCGACGGCCCGGTCGCCGTCGAGCCCCTCGGGCAGGTGCAGCGACCAGAACAGCGCGCCCACATGGCCGCTGCGCAGCCGGGGCACGTCCGTGTCGACGGTGCTCTCGCCGTCCTCGAGGTCGTAGTAGGACAGGCGTTTGAGCGCCCAGGGCAGTCCGTTGTACCCGTCGGCGACGGGGTGGGCGGCGAGGATGGCGTGGGCCCGGGTCAGGGGCGCGTCGTCCGGATCGGAGACGGGCTCGTAGGGCTCCGCCGCGACGAGGCCCTCGTCGGGGTACGGCTCGGCCAGATCGTCGAACTCGCCGGTCGCGGCGGTGGGGCGCAGGTCCTGCTGGAGATCTGCCATGGCGGCTCCGTACGGTGCTCGTGACGTACCGTCACCGTCGCACGGAGCGGGGGGCGGTTCCTGGTGAGCGGGGCGTTCGGAGTACGGCCCCGACGGTCCCGGCCCCGGACGGGCGGGCGCTCAGGGCAGCCGGGCCGCGTCGATCACCTCGTCCAGGGTGTCCCGGGAGCGGACCAGGTCGGCGATCATCCGGTCGATGCGGGCACGCTCGGCGGTGAGGTTCGCGACCAGGCTGGGGGTGGCACGGGCCGAGGGGCCGCCGTCGGCGTCCCGCATGCACGGCAGCAACTGGACGATCTTCTCGCTGCACAGCCCGGCCGCGAACAGCTCCTGGATCCGGATGACCCGGTCCACGGCCGCCTCCGGGTACTCCCGGTGCCCGCCGGGTGTCCGCTCGGCGGAGAGCATGCCCTGCTTCTCGTAGTAGCGCAGCGACCGCTCACTCACGTTGGTACGGCGGGCCAGTTCACCGATCCGCACATCCACTCCCGGGCTTGAATCTGACATGAGTGTCAGGTTCTAGCGTAAGGGCATGACGCAGCACACGACAGCACTCTTCGAACCGGCTCGTCTCCCCCGTCTTGACCTGCCCAACCGTCTGGTGATGGCGCCCCTGACCCGCAACCGGGCCGAGGCCGACGGCACCCCGACCCCCCTCATGGCCACGTACTACGCCCAGCGCGCCTCGGCCGGGCTGATCATCGCCGAGGCCTCGACACCGAACCCGGTCGGGCAGACGTATCCGAACATCACCGCCGTCCACAGCCCGGCGCACGTGGCCGGCTGGCGGCAGGTCACGGACGCCGTACGGGACGCGGGCGGGCGGATGTTCCTCCAGCTCCAGCACGGCGGGCGGGTCGGCCACCCGGCGACCAGCGGGCTGACGCCGGTCGCGCCCTCGCCCGTCGCGCTCCCCGAGACGATCTTCACGCCGGAGGGCCATCGGCCGGCCGTGGTGCCGAGGGAGATGACCGCCGAGGACATCCGCACCACCGTCGCCGACTTCGCGCAGGCCGCTCGCAACGCGGTCGACGCGGGATTCGAAGGGGTGGAGGTGCACTCCGCCAACGGCCACCTCCTGCACCAGTTCCTGGCCGCGAACACCAACCTGCGCACCGACGGCTACGGCGGACCGGTCGCGGCCCGGATCCGCTTCACGGCCGAGGTGACCGAGGCCGTGGCCGACGAGATCGGCGCCGAGCGCGTGGGCCTCAGGGTCTCCCCCGGCAACACCGTCAACGGCATCGCGGAGGGCGAGACCGAGGAGCTCTACCCGGCGCTCGCCGAGCGGCTCGGCGGGCTGGGGCTCGCCTATCTGCACCTCGGGTACGCCGACCCGGAGACGCCGGTGTTCCGGCGGGTGCGCGCCGCCTGGCCCGGGGTGCTCATCGCCAACCCGGTGCTGAGGGAGGTCACCACCGAAGCCGTGCACCGGGAGTCGGAGGCGCTGCTGGCCGCCGGGGCGGACCTGATCGCCCTCGGCCGCCCCTTCCTCGCCAACCCGGACCTGGTGACCCGGCTGCGGCTCGGTGCGCCCCTGAACGAGCTGCGCGACCGGTACTTCATGTACGTGGGCGGGGCGGCCGGCTACACCGACTACCCCGCCCTGGACACTCAGCCGTCGAGGGCGTCGACGGCGTCGAGCGACTCGATCGTGGCGTTGGACGGCGACCGCGTCGCCTGAAGGCCACGGGCCACGTCCTCGGCGTCGCCCAGCACCCGTACCGCGTTCTTCCAGGTCAGCTTGGCCAGGTCGGCCTTCGACCAGCCGCGCTCCAGCAGCTCGGCGAGGAGGTTCGGGTAGCCGGAGACGTCGTCCAGGCCGTCGGGAGTGAAGGCCGTGCCGTCGTAGTCGCCGCCGATGCCGAGGTGGTCGATGCCGGCGACCTCGCGCATGTGGTCCAGGTGGTCGGCGACCGTCGCCACCGTCGCGACCGGGCGGGGCCGGCGCTCCTCGAAGGCGCGGTGGACCTTCATGGCCTCCGCGGTGGTGTCGAGGTGGTGGAAGCCGTGGGCGCGCATGTTCTCGTCGGCCTCGGCCGTCCAGTCCACGGCCGCCTGGAGCACGAACTTCGGCACGAACGTCACCATCGCGACACCGCCGCCCGCGGCCAGCCGCTCCAGTACGTCGTCCGGGATGTTGCGCGGGTGGTCGCACACGGCCCGGGCGGAGGAGTGGGAGAAGACGACGGGGGCGGTGCTCGTGTCGAGCGCGTCCCGCATGGTCGTCGCCGCCACGTGGGAGAGGTCGACGAGCATGCCGAGCCGGTTCATCTCCCGTACGACCTCACGGCCGAAGGCGGTGAGGCCACCGGCCTTCGGCTCGTCGGTCGCGGAGTCCGCCCAGTCCACGTTGTCGTTGTGAGTGAGGGTCAGATACCGCACGCCGAGGCCGTACAGACCGCGCAGGGTGCCCAGGGAGTTGGCGATGGAGTGGCCGCCCTCCGCCCCCATGAGAGAGGCGATGCGGCCCTCCCCGCGCGCGGCCTCCATGTCGGCGGCCGTCAGCGCGGGCCGGAGGTCGGCCGGGTGGCGGGCCAGCAACTGCCGTACGCAGTCGATCTGTTCGAGGGTGGCCGCGACCGGGTCCGGCGAGTCCGTACGGACGTACACCGACCAGTACTGCGCACCGACGCCGCCCGCGCGCAGCCGCGGGATGTCGGTGTGCAGGTGGGCGCTCTGGTCGGCGGCGACATCGCGGGCGTCGAGGTCGTAGCGGACCTGTTCGCGCAGCGCCCAGGGCAGGTCGTTGTGGCCGTCGGCGACCGGGAACTCGCGCAGGAGTTCCCGGGCCGACTCCAGGGAGGTCATCGCCGTCACTTCCCCGCGCCGAAGCCGAAGCCGCCCGATCCCTCGACCTTGGAGCGCAGGCGCTTGCCCTTCTCGGTGGCCTGGTCGTTCAGCTCCTGCTGGAAGTCGCGCATCCGGCCGCGCAGTTCCTCGTCGTGCGCGGCGAGGATGCGGGCGGCCAGCAGGCCGGCGTTGCGGGCACCGGCGACGGAGACCGTCGCGACGGGGACACCGGCCGGCATCTGCACGATCGACAGCAGGCTGTCCATGCCGTCGAGGTACTTCAGCGGCACGGGCACACCGATGACCGGCAGCGGGGTGACCGAGGCGAGCATGCCGGGCAGATGGGCGGCGCCGCCCGCCCCGGCGATGATCACCTTGAGCCCCCGGCCGTCGGCCTGCTCGCCGTACGCGACCATCTCGCGCGGCATGCGGTGGGCCGACACGACGTCCACCTCGTAGGGGATCTCGAACTCGTCGAGGGCCTTGGCGGCGGCCTCCATGACGGGCCAGTCGGAGTCCGACCCCATGACGATGCCAACAACAGGGCTCATTCGGTGATGGTGCCTCTCAGGTAGCCGGCTGCGTGACGGGCGCGCTCCAGCACGTCGTCCAGGTCGTCGCCGTAGGTGTTGACGTGTCCGACCTTGCGGCCGGGCTTCACGTCCTTGCCGTACATGTGGATCTTCAGCTGGGGGTCGCGCGCCATGCAGTGCAGGTACGCGGAGTACATGTCCGGGAAGTCGCCGCCGAGGACGTTGACCATGACCGTCCACGGGGCACGGGGGCGCGGGTCGCCGAGGGGCAGGTCCAGGACCGCGCGGACGTGGTTGGCGAACTGGCTGGTGACCGCGCCGTCCATCGACCAGTGGCCGGAGTTGTGCGGGCGCATCGCCAGCTCGTTGACCAGGATGCGGCCGTCGCGGGTCTGGAACAGCTCGACCGCGAGGTGCCCGACGACGTCGAGTTCCTTGGCGATGTTCAGGGCCATCTCGGAGGCCCGGACCGCGAGGTCCTCGTCGAGGCCGGGCGCCGGGGCGATCACCGTGTCGCAGACGCCGTTGACCTGGCGGGACTCCACGACCGGGTAGGCAACGGCCTGGCCGTGCGGCGACCGTACGACGTTGGCGGCGAGCTCGCGCAGGAAGTCGACCTTCTCCTCGGCGAGCACCGGGACACCGGCCTTGAACGGGTCGGCGGCCTCCTCGACGGAGTCGACGACCCACACGCCCTTGCCGTCGTAACCGCCGCGAACAGTCTTGAGGACCACAGGGAAGCCGTCGCCCTCGGCGGCGAAGGCCGCCACGTCCTGCGGATCGGAGACGATCCGGTGCCTGGGGCAGGGCACGCCGATCGCGTCGAGCTTCGCGCGCATCACGCCCTTGTCCTGGGCGTGCACGAGCGCGTCGGGACCGGGGCGCACGGGAATGCCGTCCGCCTCCAGGGCCCTGAGGTGCTCGGTGGGAACGTGTTCGTGATCGAAGGTGATCACATCGCACCCGCGGGCGAACTCGCGCAGCGTGTCGAGGTCGCGATAGTCGCCGATGACGACATCGCTCACGACCTGCGCAGCCGAGTCCTGCGGGGTGTCACTGAGAAGCTTGAACCTGATGCCCAACGGGATGCCCGCCTCGTGTGTCATACGAGCGAGCTGGCCACCGCCGACCATGCCGACTACCGGAAACGTCACTCCCTCAGGGTATCGGCCGCGCCAGGGTGGCCGGTTCCCTGTCCCTCCCCTCCCCGGTCCGGACCATCTCCGGCCGTCCACCGGTATCCGCAGGAAGATCGCGCGGGAGGGTGGTTAGCATGGCTGGGTTGACGCCAACTGAGGGACGGGGGCCTGCACGACCATGGGACATGGTGCCTCTCGGCTCCGACGGCTCGTCCGCGAAGTCGCCAAATTCGGCGCGGTGGGCGGGGCCGGGGTGCTGGTCAACCTCCTCGTGTTCAACCTGGTGCGGCATGTCACCGACCTCCAGGTGGTGCGCGCGAGCGTCATCGCGACCGTCGTCGCGATCATCTTCAACTACGTCGGCTTCCGCTACTTCACGTACCGCGATCGCGACAAGAGCGGCCGCACCCGGGAAATGACCCTGTTCCTGCTGTTCAGCGCGGTGGGCCTGGTCATCGAGAACGGCGTGCTGTACGCGGCGACCTACGGCTTCGGCTGGAACACCCCGCTGCAGAACAACATCTTCAAGTTCGTCGGCATCGGCGTCGCCACGCTCTTCCGCTTCTGGTCGTACCGCACCTGGGTCTTCCGCGCGCTCCCGGCCCGGACACCGGCGCCGAAGCCCGGACCGGCGGTGGAGCAGCAGCGGAACAGGCAGCGGGTGCCGTAGCCGTACCGAACGAGAGCCTCAGCGGACCATCGGCTCGTCCTCGCCCGTCAGCGGCGTCTGGGTGGCCGTGCGGGACAGGAACAGGCCGAAGACCGGGGGCTTGGTCTGAAGCATTTCCAGGCGGCCGCCGTCCGCCTCCGCCAGGTCGCGGGCGACGGCCAGGCCGATGCCCGTGGAGTTCCGGCCGCTGATCGCCCGCTCGAAGATGCGCGCGCCCAGGTCGGCGGGGACGCCGGGGCCCTCGTCCGTGACCTCGATGACCGCCTGGTTTCCGGTGACGCGGGTGCGCAGGGCCACCGTGCCGCCGCCGTGCATCAGGGAGTTCTCGATCAGCGCGGCCAGCACCTGCGCGACCGCGCCGGGCGTGCCGACCGCCTCCAGATGACGCTTGCCCGAGCTGACGATCGCCCGGCCCGCGCTGCGGTACGCCGGCCGCCACTCGGCGAGCTGCTGCTGGATGACCTCGTCGAGGTCGAAGGTGACGGCGGAGCCGGTGCGCGGATCGCGGGAGTTGGTCAGCAGCCGCTCGACGACGTCCGTCAGCCGCTCGACCTGCGTGAGCGCGATCGTCGCCTCGTCCTTCACCGTGGCCGGGTCGTCGGTGAGGGTGATCTCCTCCAGCCGCATGGACAGGGCCGTGAGGGGGGTCCGCAGCTGGTGTGAGGCGTCCGCGGCCAGGCGGCGTTCGGCGGTGAGCATGCGCGCGATGCGCTCGGCGGAGCCGTCCAGCACGTCCGCCACCCGGTCCAGCTCGGGCACGCCGTACCGCTTGTGCCGCGGGCGGGGGTCGCCCGAGCCGAGCCGCTCGGCCGTCTCCGCGAGGTCGGTCAGCGGCGACGCCAGCCGGTTCGCCTGGCGGACCGCGAGCAGCACCGCTGCCACCACCGCCAGCAGCGCGACCAGCGCGATGATCAGCAGCGTCCGGCCGACCTCGCGGGTCACCGAGGAGCGCGGCTCCTGGACGGTGACCGTCTCGCCCTCCTCGCCGGGCGCGGTCGCGCTGATGACGTCACCGGACGGCTTGGTGCCGACCTCGATGGGCGCCTCGCCGGGGAGCCGGATCACCGCGTAGTAGCGGTCCTGCGTGACCTGGTCGCGCAGCACCTCGGCGTCGACCTGCTGGGCCCCGAAGAGCCGGCTGTCGACGATGCTGGCGAGGCGGACCGCCTCGGACTCCACCCGTTCCTGGGCGCTGTTGCTGATCGTCCGGGTCTCGACGATGACGAGCGAGACACCGAAGACGGCGATCACGACCAGCACCACGGCGAGCGTGGACTGGATCAGTCGGCGGCGCATGTCCTGTTACCCGTGCCTGCCCTGTGGCTCAGCTCTTCTCGAAACGGAAGCCCACACCGCGCACGGTGGCGATGTAGCGGGGGTTGGCCGCGTCGTCGCCGAGCTTCTTGCGCAGCCAGGAGATGTGCATGTCGAGGGTCTTGGTCGACGACCACCAGGTCGTGTCCCAGACCTCGCGCATCAGCTGGTCGCGGGTGACGACCCGGCCCGCGTCGCGCACCAGCACCCGCAGCAGGTCGAACTCCTTGGCGGTGAGCTGGAGCTCCTCCTCGCCCATCCAGGCGCGGTGCGACTCGACGTCGATGCGCACGCCGTGCGTGGCGGGCGGCTGCTGCGGCTCGGCGGCACCGCGCCGCAGCAGGGCCCGGACGCGGGCGAGCAGCTCGGCGAGCCGGAACGGCTTGGTGACGTAGTCGTCGGCGCCCGCGTCGAGCCCGACGACGGTGTCCACCTCGTCGGCGCGCGCGGTCAGGATGAGGATCGGGATGGCGTGGCCCTCGCCACGCAGGCGGCGGGCCACCTCCAGACCGTCCATGCCGGGCAGACCCAGGTCGAGCACGACCAGGTCGACGCCGCCCTGCAGTCCTGCGTCGAGAGCGGTGGGGCCGTCCTCACGCACCTCGACCTCGTAGCCCTCCCGGCGCAGAGCACGGGCCAGCGGCTCCGAGATGGACGCGTCGTCCTCGGCGAGCAGTACACGGGTCATGGAGTGATGGTAGACCTGCAAGGCCCTGAGCTGGGGTGTGACCGGAAGCCTTGATTCTTACCGTTGGCATACCCACTTCTTACGTTCCAGGGGAACGCTGACGGACCTCCGCATATGGGGTGCGATCCTGGTAAGGACCTTGGAAACCAGGCTTACGGTTCCCCCGGCACCTGTGATCCTCCTCTCAAGTCCTTCCATATGCGGCTGTGTCCTGCCGTATGGTGAATCAACGCCTGTAGCCCTAGGCGACCTTCTGTGGCTCTCTGCCCCGAAGGTCTCTTTTGTGTCGGGCCTCGTCGTGCGGCGACGCGCGTAGAGGCGTGGACCCCCCACGTGGACCCCGGAGGCGACCGCCCATCGCTCCGTGCCCCGGAGCGGCCCCCGTAGGCGTCGGGGGTGACGGCCGTACGCTCCGGTGCCGACAGACCCCCACCGGGCGCACCACCGCTGTCGCGGGGCGCGTCCCGACCAGCAAGGAACGACCATGGCGTCCAGCCTGACGAAGGACTCGGCCCGCCCGGGCACCCCCGGCTCCGAGAAGACCTTCTTCGGCCACCCCCGCGGACTGGCCACTCTCTTCATGACCGAGATGTGGGAGAGGTTCTCCTACTACGGCATGAGGGCCCTGCTCCCGCTGTACCTGGTGGCCCCGGGTGGGCTGCATCTGCCCGCGGGGACGGCGACGGCGATCTACTCCGTGTACGTGTCGCTGGTGTATCTGCTCACCATGCCCGGCGGCTGGTTCGGCGACCGCGTCTGGGGGCCGCGCAAGACCGTCGCCATCGCGGGCGGCGTCATCATGCTGGGCCACCTCACGCTGGCCCTGCCCGCCTCCGGCACCTTCTACGCCGGCCTCGGCCTGGTCGCGATCGGTTCGGGTCTGCTGAAGGCCAACATCTCGACGATGGTCGGCCACCTCTACGACGGACCGGACGACCCGCGCCGCGACGGTGGCTTCACCGTCTTCTACATGGGCATCAACCTCGGTGCCTTCGCGGCGCCGCTGATCATCGGCACCATCGGTGAGAGCGTCGACTGGCACCTGGGCTTCGCGCTCGCCGCGCTCGGCATGGCGCTGGGTCTCGTCCAGTTCCTGATCGGCTCGCGCAACCTGGCCGAGCGCTCCGGCGTCGTCCCGACTCCGCTGTCCGCCGAGGAGAAGGCCTCGACGCTGCGCAAGGCGGCGATCTGGGCCGGTATCGCGGTCGTCTGCTACGCGATCGTCGGCTTCTCCGGCCACTACACGCTCAACTGGATCCTGGTCCCGCTGACCCTGCTGGGCGTGATCATCCCGACGATGGTCCTGGTCCGCATCAAGCGCGACAAGGACCTCGACCGCGCCGAGCAGTCGAAGATGTCCGCGTACATCTGGTTCTTCGTGGCCGCGGCCGTGTTCTGGATGATCTACGACCAGGGCGGCTCGACGCTGTCGATCTTCGCGGACTCCTCCGCCGAGAACAGCGTCTTCGGCTGGGCGTTCCCGGTCTCCTGGTACCAGTCGGTCAACCCGGTCCTGATCATGGCGCTGGCCCCGGTCTTCGCCTGGTTCTGGCTGGCGCTGAACCGGCGCGGCAAGGAGCCCAGCACGATCGTGAAGTTCGGCTCGGGTCTGGTCCTGGTCGGCGCGTCCTTCTTCCTCTTCCTGGCCCCGCTGTCGATCGCCGAGGGCGGTCACAAGGCGGCGGCGCTGTGGCTGGTGGCGATCTACTTCACGCAGACCGTCGGTGAGCTGCTGCTCTCCCCGGTGGGTCTGTCGGTGACGACGAAGATGGCTCCCGCGAAGTACGCCTCGCAGATGATGGGCGTCTGGTTCCTGGCCGTCACCGCCGGTGACGCCACGACGGGGCTGCTCTCCATCGCCGGAGTCGACCTGAACAAGACGGGCATCGTGACTCTGGAGGCCACGCTCGCCGTCCTCGCCGGCGGTGCGGTGTGGATGTACCGCAAGAAGGTCAAGGAACTCATGGGCGACATCCGCTGACCCGCCCCACCGGGCCGTGCCGAAGGGCCGCCGCACCCTCGGG
>NZ_JBSHKH010000191.1:0-11527 GCF_053643595.1 Streptomyces sp. NPDC055506
GCCGCGGAGCACGAGGGCTCCCGGCCGTCCGCCGTTTCCCGTGTCCAGCCGGGGCGGCCGCCCCGTCTACGACCAGGTGGCCACGAGGTATCCCACCCCGTACGGCGCGTCCTCGTACAGCAGCGATCCGCCGAGGTCCGCGCCCTCGGCCGCACCCGCCAGGACCTGCCAGGGGGCCCGGCCGGACGCCTTCAGCTCGTGCGCCAGCCGTGTGTCCAGGGCCATGAGGGCGGCCACGTCCGCAGCGCCGAGCGCACGCGCGACCTCGGCGTCGAAGGGCGCCGCCCGTTCGTCCAGATAGCCCGGGGCCTTGAGCGTCCGGCAGGCGCTGGCGTCCCCCATCACCAGCAGCGCGACCCGGTCGGCCCGTGCGGCGATGTCCCGTCCGGTCCTGGCACACCCCTCGGGCGTGAAAGATTCCCCTGTTTCCCCCACGCCGAGCCCCTCGACCGGGGCGTCGGACCACCCGGTCCGCTCCAGCAGCCAGGCGGCCACCGCCAGCGAGTACGGCAGCCGCAGTTCTCCGCGCGGGCCCGGGGCCTGCCCCAGCCCCACGTCGAGATCGACACCGAAACTCCGGAACGAGCCCCTTGTGCCCTCCGGGTAGGCCACGGGTCCGGCGCTCTCCACCGGCCCGCCCGGCCCGACGACCACGAGCCGGTCGGGCCGGGCGGCGGCGAGCACACCCAGGGCGTCCGTGCAGGCGGCCCGCGCGGCGTCCAGCTCCGGTGCGGCGCCCGCGGCTACCTCGGGGACCAGAAGGGGCGGGCAGGGGCAGACAGCGGCGGCGACAAGCATGATCGGCAGGGTAACCCCGGGGACCCGCTCGCACGCATCCCGTGCCCGGCGAACCGGCTGTGGGTCTGCCCGGGCGGGACCGGTCAGTCCAGGCCGCAGCCGCTCGTCGCGACCGGGAGCGGCTCGGGCACGCCGATCTTCGGCAGGCCGAGCAGCACTCCGGCCGACTGGGCCGGCTTGCCCGTCTTCTCGGCGTTGCGCTTCTCCCAGGCGTCGCCCGCGCGGGTGCGGCGCACGTCGAGCACGGCGCCCTCGGCGAGGAGGTGGTGCGGAGCGGCGTAGGTGATCTCGACCGTCACGACATCGCCGGGGCGGACCTCCTGGTCCGGCTTGGTGAAGTGGACGAGGCGGTTGTCGGGGGCGCGGCCGGACAGCCGGTGGGTGGTGTCGTCCTTGCGGCCCTCGCCCTCGGCGACCATCAGCTCCAGCGTGCGGCCGACCTGCTTCTTGTTCTCCTCCCAGGAGATCTCCTCCTGGAGGGCGACGAGGCGCTCGTAGCGCTCCTGGACGACCTTCTTGGGGATCTGGCCGTCCATCTCGGCGGCCGGTGTGCCGGGGCGCTTGGAGTACTGGAAGGTGAAGGCCTGGGCGAAGCGGGCCTCGCGCACCACGTGCAGCGTCTGCTCGAAGTCCTCCTCGGTCTCGCCGGGGAAGCCCACGATGATGTCGGTGCTGATCGCCGCGTGCGGGATGGCGGCGCGGACCTTCTCGATGATCCCCAGGAAGCGCTCCTGCCGGTAGGAGCGGCGCATGGCCTTCAGGACCGGGTCCGAGCCGGACTGGAGCGGCATGTGCAGCTGCGGCATCACGTTCGGCGTCTCGGCCATGGCGGCGATGACGTCGTCGGTGAAGTCACGCGGGTGCGGGGAGGTGAAGCGGACGCGCTCCAGGCCGTCGATCCGGCCGCAGGCGCGCAGCAGCTTGCTGAAGGCCTCGCGGTCGCCGATGTCGGAGCCGTACGCGTTGACGTTCTGGCCGAGCAGTGTGATCTCGGAGACGCCCTCGCCGACCAGGGCCTCGATCTCGGCGAGGATGTCGCCGGGGCGGCGGTCCTTCTCCTTGCCGCGCAGGGCCGGGACGATGCAGAACGTGCAGGTGTTGTTGCACCCGACGGAGATCGACACCCAGGCCGCGTACGCGCTCTCGCGGCGCGTCGGCAGCGTCGAGGGGAACTCCTCCAGCGACTCGGCGATCTCGACCTGCGCCTCTTCCTGCACGCGCGCGCGTTCCAGCAGGACGGGCAGCTTGCCGATGTTGTGCGTGCCGAAGACGACGTCCACCCAGGGCGCCCGCTTCACGATGGTGTCGCGGTCCTTCTGCGCCAGACAGCCGCCGACCGCGATCTGCATGCCGGGGCGGCTCGCCTTCTTCGGCGCGAGGTGGCCCAGGTTGCCGTACAGCTTGTTGTCGGCGTTCTCCCGCACCGCGCAGGTGTTGAAGACGACGACGTCCGCCTCGCCGTCGGAGCCCTCGGGGGCGCGCACATAGCCCGCGTCCTCCAGCAGACCGGACAATCGCTCGGAGTCGTGGACGTTCATCTGGCACCCGTAGGTGCGTACCTCGTATGTGCGCGTGCCGCCCACTGACTGGCTCCGGTCGATGCTGCTCATGGGGACAAGGGTAGGCGGTCGCCGGAAGTGGCTCGGTCGCCTGTGGACAACAGGGCGCGGGGGCCTACGGCTCGATGAGGCCGGCGCGGATCGCGTACCGGGTCAGCTCCAGGCGGTCGCGCATGCCGAGCTTCTGGAGGAGGTTGGCGCGGTGGCGTTCGACCGTCTTGGCGCTGATGAAGAGGAGTTCGCCGATCTCCTTCGAGGTGTGGCCCTCGGCGACCAGCTTGAGGATCTCCTCCTCGCGTTCGGTGATGGCCCGTTCCGGCAGGCCGTCGCCCCGGTGCAGCCGCTCCAGGTAGGAGCGGACGAGGGCCCGCTCGGCACCCGGGTAGATGAACGGCTCGTCGCGCACGGCCGCCCGGCAGGCCTCGACCAGGTCGCGGTCGGCGACGGACTTGAGGACGTAGCCGCTGGCTCCGGCCCTGAGCGCCTCGAAGAAGTACTCCTCGTTGTCGTACATCGTCAGGATCAGGATGTGCAGGTCGGGCAGTCGGCGGGAGAGTTCGCGGGCCGCCTGGAGGCCGGTCATGCGGGGCATGGCGACATCGAGGACGGCCAGGTCCACGGCGGTCTCCCGGGCCCGGGAGACCGCCTCGGCACCGTCCCCGGCCTCGGCCACGACCGTCAGGTCCGGCTCCCCGTCCAGGATGAGGCGCACTCCCCGGCGTACGAGGGTGTGGTCGTCGGCGAGCAGGACCCTGATCGGGGTGGGGGCGGACATCAGCGGACTCCTCGGCCTGACGGGGGCGGACACATCAGCGGGCTCCTTCCGTCACCGGCACGCGCAGGCGTACGTCGGTGCCCCGGCCGGGGGCCGGTTCGACGGTGAGGGCGGCGCCGATCAGGAGGGCGCGTTCGCGCATGCCCGTGATTCCGGCGCCCTCCGGGGCGTCGCCGATGCCCGTGCCGTTGTCGCGTACGAGGAGTTCGACGCCGCCGGGGACCTGCTGGAGGCGGAGTTCGGCGCGGTCGGCGGTGGCATGGCGGGCGGTGTTGGTCAGGCCTTCCTGGGCCACCCGGTAGACGACGAGTTCCGATTCCGGGGTCAGGGCGGGGAGGTCGCCGGTGACATGGTGGCGCACGGTCAGCCCGTGGACCGTGAACTCGGAGGTGAGCGAGCGCAGGGCGCTGGCCAGCCCGAGTTCCTCCAGGACACCGGGGCGCAGCCGGCGGGCGATACGGCGAATCTCGTCCAGACCGGCCCGGGTCGCCTCCTGCGCCTGGCCCACCTCCTCGCGCAGTTCCCCGGGCGCCCGGTCGGCGACGCGCTTGAGCTGGAGCAGGACGGCGGTCAGGGTCTGTCCGACCTCGTCGTGGAGCTCGCGGGCGATCCGCTGCCGTTCGCTCTCCTGTGCGGACAGGGCCCGGGCGGCGCCCGCGGCCCGCTCGGCCTCCAGCCGGTCGAGCATCGTGTTGTACGTCGTGATCAGCGCGGCCGTCTCCGCCGGGCCGGAGACCACCGGGCGGGTTCCCGGTCGCAGCAGGTCGGCGGTGGCCATGGCCTTGCCGAGCCGTTGCAGGGGCGCGAGCCCGAAGCGCAGCACCAGCGCGTTGCCCGCCAGCAGCAGCACCAGACCGACGAGCAGGACGAGTGCCTCGCCCGCCAGGACGGGGGTGGACACGGTGACCGGGCCGAGCAGCAATGCCGTCGCCACGACCAGGCCCGCGGCGTTGAGCGAGAAGATCCGCCAGAACAACGACACGTTCCTGGATCCGCCCCTTCCGGCCTTCGCGTACGGCACCTCCCGCTCCACCCTTTCCTGCGACCGGCCGCTGTGTATATCCGTCACAACACCCATGTCGTCACCGTACGGCCGGATGGCAGCATGCGGACTTGACCCGTCCGTTGATCGACACCGACACAGCACCACCGACAAGACAAACAAACCAAACAAGACGAAAAAGGGGAAGAAACGTGTCAGCTCCGCGCCTGAGGGCGACGCCGCTGCCGGGTATCGGGGTCCAGTACGACCTGGAGACCCGCGAACACCGCCATCTGTCGGTGGTGGCGCACCGCGACGGCACGCGCACGGTGAACGTGTACCGGGCCGACGATCCCGACTCCTGCGCGCATTCGCTGCGGCTGACCAGCTCGGAGGCGGGTTCGCTGATCGACGCGCTGAAGCCGTCCCACCACAGCCCGAGTCTGCTGTACACCACGGACCTGGGGCTGGTGGCCGAGCGGATCGAGGTGGCGGCGACCTCGCGCTGGAACGGGCGGGTGCTGGGCGACATGAAGATGCGGACGGAGACGGGCGCCTCGGTCGTGGCGGTGCTGCGCCGGGCCGAGGCCATTCCGTCGCCCGCGCCGGACTTCCGGCTGGCGGGCGGTGACAGGCTGATCGTCGTAGGGACCCGTGAGGGCGTCGACGCGGCCGCGACGATACTCGGGCGGGAGTGAGCCTGTGCACTCCGCGGTCCTGCTCATCGAGTTCGGTTCCATCATCCTCGGCCTCGGCCTGCTCGGCCGGTTCGCCGCCCGTTTCCGGCTCTCGCCGATACCGCTGTACCTCCTGGCCGGTCTGGCCTTCGGCGAAGGCGGGCTGCTGCCGCTGGGCGCGAGCGAGGAGTTCGTCGCCACCGGCGCCGAGATCGGCGTCATCCTGCTCCTGCTGATGCTGGGCCTGGAGTACACGGCCAGCGATCTGGTCTCCAACCTCAAGACGCACTACCCGTCCGGCCTGGTCGACTGCGCGCTCAACGCGCTGCCCGGAGCGGCGGTGGCGCTGCTGCTCGGCTGGGGGCCGGTGGCCGCCGTCGTCCTGGCCGGTGTCACCTGGATCTCGTCGTCCGGCGTGATCGCGAAGGTGCTCGGCGATCTGGGCCGGGTCGGCAACCGGGAGACACCCGTCATCCTCAGCGTGCTGGTGCTGGAGGATCTGGCGATGGCCGTCTACCTGCCCATCGTCACGGCACTGGTGGCGGGCGTCGGTCTGATGGCCGGCAGTGTGACCCTGGCGATCGCGCTGGGCGCGGCCGGGCTCGTGCTGTTCCTCGCCCTCCGCTACGGCAGGCTCATCTCACGGTTCGTCTCCAGCGACGACCCGGAGAAGCTGCTGCTGGTGGTGCTGGGCCTGACAATCCTGGTCGCGGGTGTCGCGCAGCAGCTCCAGGTGTCGGCGGCGGTGGGTGCCTTCCTGGTGGGCATCGCGCTGTCGGGAGAGGTGGCGGAGGGTGCGCACACCCTCCTCAGCCCGCTGCGCGACCTGTTCGCGGCGGTCTTCTTCGTCTTCTTCGGACTGCACACCGACCCGTCCAGCATCCCGCCGGTCCTGCTGCCGGCCCTCGCACTGGCCGTCGTCACGGCCCTGACGAAGATCGCCACCGGGTACTGGGCGGCCCGGCGCGCCGGGATCTCCGTCAAGGGCCGCTGGCGGGCTGGCGGTGCGCTGGTGGCCCGCGGGGAGTTCTCGATCGTCATCGCCGGACTGGCGGTCGCGGCCGGCATCGAACCGTCCCTCGGCCCCCTGGCCACGGCCTACGTCCTCATCCTGGTCGTCCTGGGCCCCCTCACCGCGCGCTACACGGAGCCGGTGGCGATGTGGTGGAGCGGACGCCGCGAGGCCCGTCGGGGAGCCCCGGATCCCGCGCCCCGGAAGGCCGAGGCGGAGGCGCCGGTGGGCGACTGAGGAGGGGGTGGGTCACCTCGGGGACCTCTGGTCACTGCCCGAGGCCCACCCCTGCCTCCGCAGTACCCCCGGCACGTCCGGTGCCTCGTAGTGCTCGCCCTTGAGGACCTTGCCGTCCTCGCGTCGGGAGACCGTGCCGTCGGGGCCGATCTTGGTCATGTTGGAGCGGTGGATCTCGGTCAGTACCGCGTCGAGGTCGATCCCATGGACGAGGGCGGTGCCGTACGCGACGTAGACGACGTCCGCCAGTTCGTGGGCGAGTCTGTCGAGCGGGCCCCGGACCGAGACCTCGGCGACCTCCGCGGCCTCCTCCGCGAGGAGTTCGCCGCGGTGGGCGGCGAGTTCCGGGGAGACCTCCGTCGGGGTACTGCGGGCGTCCAGGCCGAAGGCGAGGTGGAATTCACGGACCAGGTCAGCGGGCGAGGAGCTCATGGGGACGACAGTAGCGGCCGCCACTGACACTCCTGCCCGTCCCGGTTCCGGACCCCGCCCCTGGTCAGCGGGGCACCAAGGCTGGCAGGATCTCGCGCATGTCCAAGATGTTCCCCCGTATCGGCAGGCGCCGGGCCCTGCAGGGCGGCGCCGCCTCCCTCCTGGTCCTCGGGCTGCTGCTGTCGTGGCTGCGCCCCTGGGCCGAGGAGCCTCCGGGCGGGGCGATCACGTTCAGCACGGGCACGCGCGCCGGGGTCTACCACGAGTACGGCGAGCTCCTGCGCAGCGAGATCGACCAGGACATGCCGGACCTGAGGGTGCGCCTGCTGACCAGCGCCGGGTCGCAGGAGAACGTCTCGGACGTGGCGACGGGCAAGGCCGACTTCGCCATCGCGGCGGCGGACGCGGTCGCCACGTACAAGCTCGACCACGGTGCGAGCGCCGGCCGGCTGCGCGGTATGGCCCGCCTGTACGACGACTACCTGCAGCTCGTCGTACCGCCGGACTCGGACATCCGCTCCGTCGCGGACCTGCGGGGCAAGCGCGTCGCCATAGGGCTGCCGAACTCCGGCGTGCGGCTGATCGCGAACGGGGTCCTCAAGGCCGCCGGGATCGACCCGGAGAAGGACATCAAGCCCTCCTCGGACGGCATCGACACCGGTCCCAAGCGGCTGGGGCACGGCCTCGACGCGTTCTTCTGGTCGGGCGGACTGCCCACGGACGGGCTCAGCCGCCTCGCCAAGAAATCGTCGTCCGCCTTCCGGTTCGTGCCGATCGACGCCGGGCTCGTCGCCAAGCTGCACGACCAGGGCGGTGCCACGCGGTACTACCGCGCCACCAAGATGCCGGAGTCGGCCTACCCCACCATCCAGCGTGGTGACCCGGTGCCGACCCTGGCGGTGTCCAACCTGCTGGTCACGCGCAGTGACATGAACCCCCGGCTCACCGAGTGGCTGACCCGTACGGTGATCGACAGCCGGGACGGCATCGGCGCGACCGTCCACTCCGCACAGCTGGTCGACGTCCGCACGGCGATCTACACCGACCCGCTCCAGCTGCACCGCGGCGCCCAGCGCTACTACCAGTCCGTCAAGCCGTAGGGCCCGACCTCGGCACCGTCACCGTCACCCGCAGCCCGTGCGGCTCGTGACGGTCGTACGCGATGGAACCGCCGCCCGCCGCGAGCAGCGCCCGCGAGATGGACAGTCCGAGGCCCGAGCCCTTGATGTTCTGGTGGCGGCTGCTGCGCCAGAAACGGTCGCCGATACGGGCCAGCTCCTCGTCGCTGAGGCCGGCGCCGTGGTCGGTGACGACGATGGTGGAGGTGTCGCCGTCGAAGGCGACGGTCACCTCGACGGTCTGGTCCTCGGGGGTGAACTTCACCGCGTTGTCGATGACCGCGTCCAGCGCGCTGGACAGCGCGACCGGGTCGGCCCACCCGGTCGTGGGCGGGCAGTCGCCGACCAGGCGTACGCCCTTGGCCTCGGCGGTCGGGGCCCAGGCCGCGAGGCGTTCGGCGGCGAGCTCGCCGATGTCGGTGATCCTCAAGTCCGCCTCGGTGTGCTCGGCCAGCGCCAGATCCAGCAGATCGTCCAGGACCTGCGCGAGACGCTTGCCCTCGGCCTGGACGGAGGCGATCTCCTTGTTGCCCTCGGGCAGTTCGAAGGAGAGCAGCTCGATGCGCAGCAGCAGCGCAGCGAGCGGGTTGCGCAGCTGGTGCGAGGCGTCGGCGACGAAGGCGCGCTGCTGCTCCAGCACGTCCTCGACGTTGTCCGCCATCTCGTTGAACGACCGGGCCAGACGCCTGAGTTCCGGCGGTCCGCCGGCGGCCGCGACCCGGGACTTGAGCCGCCCGGTGGCGATGTCGTGGGTGGTGGCGTCGAGGACGCGTACCGGCCGCAGGACCCAGCCGGTCAGCCGCAGGGCGGCGCCGACGGCCAGCAGCATCGCGGCTGCCTCGCCCGCGCCGATGACCAGCCAGCCGTGCAGGGTGCGCGAGCGCATCTGCCCGGTGGGCGAGTCGGTGACGACGACCGCGACGACGTCCCCGTCCCGGATGACCGGCGAGGCGACCACCAGGTTGTGGCGCTGCCAGGGCCAGACCTGCTTCGGGTCGTGGCTGCGGCGGCTGAGCAGTGCCTCGTCGAAGGCGTCGCGCACCTCGCCCTCTTCCGGCAGGGACCACTTGGCCGGTGCGTGAGCCATGGCACTGCCGCTGCGGTAGAAGACGCCGGCGCGGATGCCGTAGACGTCGTAGTAGCTGTCGAGTTCGCTGCTGAGCGTGGCCAGGCGTTCGTTCTCGAACGCGCCGGCGGTGCCGGTGGGCGAGTCGGTGACGAACTGGGCGAGGGCGGCGAAGCGCGCGGTGTCGTCGATCCGGTCGACGACGACCTTCTGCTGCTGGGCTCCGGCCAGGCTGACGGCGAGCGGGACGCCGAGCGCGAGCAGCACGGCCGCCATCAGGATGATCAGCAGCGGGAGCAGACGAGTGCGCACCCGGCCCCGCTATCCGGCAGGCGCGACGAGCCGGTAGCCGACTCCGCGTACGGTCTCGATGAGGGCCGGCATGCGCAGCTTGGCGCGCAGGGACGCCACATGCACCTCAAGAGTGCGCCCGGTCCCCTCCCAGCTCGTCCGCCACACCTCGCTGATGATCTGCTCCCGGCGGAAGACCACCCCGGGCCGCTGCGCGAGCAGGGCCAGCAGGTCGAACTCCTTGCGGGTCAGCTGGACCACCGCCCCGTCGACACTGACCCGGCGAGTGGGCAGCTCTATGTGCACGGGCCCGAGGCGCAGCGCGGTCTCGATGCCGCTGGAGGTGTCCTCGTGGGAAGTGCGCCGGCTCACGGCGTGGATGCGCGCGAGCAGTTCGCCGGTGTCGTACGGCTTCACCACGTAGTCGTCGGCGCCGAGGTTGAGGCCGTGGATGCGGGAGCGGACATCGGAGCGCGCGGTGACCATGA
This sequence comes from Streptomyces sp. NPDC055506, assembly GCF_053643595.1. Classification (NCBI taxonomy): domain Bacteria; kingdom Bacillati; phylum Actinomycetota; class Actinomycetes; order Kitasatosporales; family Streptomycetaceae; genus Streptomyces; species Streptomyces sp. NPDC055506. Next base: position 9,436 of record NZ_JBSHKH010000191.1, read on the forward strand.
TCACCGGGGTGGCGGTGCGCTTGCGGATCTTGCCGCAGACCTCGTACCCGTCCTGGTCGGGCAGGCCGAGGTCGAGGAGGACGACACCGAAGCAGTCGCTCTCGGGGACGAGTGCCTGGAGGGCCTCCTCACCGCTGCGCGCGTGCGTGACGTCGAACCCGTGCCGTGCCAGGACCGCCGACAGGGCGGCGGCGACGTGGTTGTCGTCCTCGACGAGCAGCAGTCTCATCCGGGCCCCCTTCGGTTCACTGGCCGTACGATCTATCTGTGTACAAAAACGCGTGCACGCGCGCGTGCACGCCTTGCAGTCACGCTGATGGATGAGGACGACGTCAAGAGGGTTCCGGTTGCGGAGAGGTTCCGTTACCCGGCCGATATGAGCGCTGCTCACAAGTGCTACGACACGTGTCCGATTGCTATCGGATCGTGATGCTCAGATTCCCCTCAGATGTAATGACGCAGGTCGTAGAGGGTAACTACTGTCCTCCGAAACCGAGGAGGACGGAGCCTGAGAGCGATGACCGAAGTATCGGTGGCCAAGGAAGATGTGGCCGCGACCGGCGAACTGGTCGTCCTGAAGAGCGTCAACAAGCACTTCGGCGCGTTGCACGTACTCCAGGACATCGACCTGACGATCGCCCGCGGCGAAGTCGTCGTGGTCATCGGACCCTCCGGGTCCGGAAAGTCCACCCTGTGCCGCACCATCAACCGCCTGGAGACGACCGACTCCGGCTCGATCACGATCGACGGCAAGCCGCTGCCCCACGAGGGCAGGGAGCTGGCCCGGCTGCGGGCCGACGTCGGAATGGTCTTCCAGTCCTTCAACCTCTTCGCGCACAAGACCGTGCTCGAGAACGTGATGCTCGGCCAGATCAAGGTCCGCAAGAAGGACAAGAAGGCGGCCGAGGAGCGTGCTCGGGCCCTGCTCGACCGGGTCGGCGTCGGCGCACAGGCCGAGAAGTACCCCGCACAGCTCTCCGGCGGCCAGCAGCAGCGCGTCGCGATCGCGCGGGCGCTGGCCATGGAGCCGAAGGTCATGCTCTTCGACGAGCCGACCTCCGCGCTCGACCCCGAGATGATCAACGAGGTGCTGGAGGTCATGCAGCAGCTCGCCCGCGACGGCATGACCATGATCGTCGTCACCCATGAGATGGGCTTCGCACGATCGGCTGCAAACCGCGTGGTGTTCATGGCGGACGGCCGAATCGTCGAGGAGGCTGCGCCCGACCAGTTCTTCAGCAATCCGCGCAGTGATCGTGCCAAGGACTTCCTCTCGAAGATCCTCCACCACTGACGGCGCGGGTCGCGCCGGACGCGCCCTACGTCGCTCGCCCTTTGTGGGCCCGCATCTCTTCACCAGCCAAAGGATGTTCATCATGAAGCTCCGCAAGGTCACCGCCGCCTCGGCCACCGTGTTCGCCCTCGCCCTGACCGCCACCGCGTGCGGTGGTGACAACAGCACGGGCGGCGACTCCGGCTCTGATGGCGGCGGCAAGACGATCACGGTCGGCATCAAGTTCGACCAGCCCGGCCTCGGCCAGAAGACGCCGCAGGGTTACGCCGGTTTCGACGTCGACGTCGCCACTTACGTCGCGAAGAAGCTCGGTTACAACGCGGACCAGATCGAGTGGAAGGAAGCGAAGAGCGCCGACCGCGAGACCATGCTGCAGCGTGGTGACGTGGACTTCATCGCCGCGACCTACTCGATCACCCCGGAGCGCCAGGAGAAGGTCGACTTCGCCGGGCCTTACCTGCTGGCTCACCAGGATGTGCTGGTCCGCGCCGACGACAACAAGATCAAGTCGCCTGAGGACCTGAACAACGCCAAGCTCTGCTCGGTGACCGGCTCCACCTCCGCGCAGAACGTCAAGGACAAGCTGGCGCCCAAGGCTCAGCTGCAGCCGTACCCGACGTACTCCGCCTGTCTGCCGGGCCTGCAGAACGGTGCCGTCGACGCGCTGACCACCGACGACTCCATCCTCGCGGGTTACGCCGCCCAGTCGCAGTTCAAGGGCAAGTTCAAGCTCGGCGGCTTCAAGCTGACGAACGAGAACTACGGCATCGGCGTCAAGAAGGGCAGCGACCTCAAGGC
>NZ_JBSHKH010000192.1:0-11483 GCF_053643595.1 Streptomyces sp. NPDC055506
CGTCCTACGAGACGAGGGCGCCCCCTGGATCGCAGGGGGCGCCCTCTGTGCCGTTCAAGGGCCCTTACGGCCCGCCCGGGTCAGGACTTGGCTTCGCCCAGGTGGTGGACGCGGACCATGTTGGTGGTGCCGGGGACGCCGGGGGGCGAGCCGGCGGTGATGACCACGATGTCGCCGTCGTTGAAGCGGTTCAGCTTGACCAGTTCCTGCTCCACCAGGTCGACCATCTCGTCGGTGCTGTTCACGAACGGCACGACGTACGGCTCGACGCCCCAGCTGAGCGCCATCTGGTTGCGGGTGCCCTCGTCGGTGGTGAAGGCGATGATCGGCTGCTGGGCGCGGTAGCGGGACAGTCGGCGGGCGGTGTCGCCGGACTGGGTGAAGGCCACCAGGCCCCGGCCGCCGAGGAAGTCGGCGATCTCGCACGCGGCACGGGCCACCGAACCGCCCTGGGTGCGCGGCTTCTTGCCCGGGACGAGCGGCTGCAGGCCCTTGGACAGCAGCTCCTGCTCGGCCGCGGTGACGATCTTCGACATCGTCTTGACCGTCTCGATCGGGTACGCGCCGACCGAGGACTCCGCCGACAGCATGACGGCATCCGCGCCGTCCAGGATCGCGTTGGCCACGTCGGAGGCCTCGGCGCGGGTCGGACGGGAGTTGGTGATCATCGACTCCATCATCTGGGTCGCCACGATCACCGGCTTGGCGTTGCGACGGCACAGCTCGATCAGGCGCTTCTGCACCATGGGGACCTTCTCGAGCGGGTACTCGACGGCGAGGTCACCGCGGGCGACCATCACACCGTCGAACGCCATCACGACGTCCTCCATGTTCTGCACCGCCTGCGGCTTCTCCACCTTGGCGATGACGGGGACGCGGCGGCCCTCCTCGTCCATGACGCGGTGCACGTCGTGGACGTCCTTGGCGTCGCGGACGAAGGACAGCGCGACCAGGTCGCAGCCCATCCGGAGGGCGAAGCGGAGGTCCTCGATGTCCTTCTCGGAGAGCGCGGGCACGTTGACGGCCGCGCCGGGCAGGTTGATGCCCTTGTGGTCGGAGATGACGCCGCCCTCGATGACGATCGTCTTCACCCGGGAGCCCTCGACCTCGGTGACCTTCAGCTCGACGTTGCCGTCGTTGATGAGGATCGGGTCGCCCTTGCTGACATCGCCGGGCAGGCCCTTGTAGGTCGTCCCGCAGATCGTCTTGTCGCCCGGGACGTCCTCGGTGGTGATGGTGAACGCGTCACCGCGCACCAGCTCCACGGGACCTTCGGCGAAGGTCTCCAGACGGATCTTCGGGCCCTGGAGGTCGGCGAGGACACCGATGGCCCGGCCGGTCTCCTTGGCGGCGGCACGGACCCGGTCGTACCGGCCCTGGTGCTCGGCGTGCGAGCCGTGGCTGAAGTTGAAGCGGGCCACGTTCATGCCGGCTTCGATCAACGCGACAAGCTGCTCGTGGGAGTCGACCGCGGGGCCGAGAGTACAGACGATTTTCGAACGGCGCATGGGGGCGATCCTATCGGTTTGTTTCGCAACGGAATATTCCGTCTGGCGGAAAATACAAAAGGGCGGGATGCCGCTCAGGTGTGATTCCCCGAACCAATTACCAGCGCGTAGGTCTGTGTCGCGATCTCCAATTCCTCGTCAGTGGGCACCACCGCCACCGCCACCCGGGCGCCGTCGGGCGAGACCAGCCGCGCCTCGTCGCCGCGTACGGCGTTGCGCTCGCCGTCCACCACCAGGCCCAGCTCCTCCAGGCCCGCCAGGGCGGCCTCCCGTACGGGTGCCGCGTTCTCGCCGACACCGGCGGTGAAGGCGACCGCGTCCACCCGTCCGAGCACGGCGTAATAGGCGCCGATGTACTTCTTCAGGCGGTGAATGTAGATGTCGAACGCCAGCTCCGCCTGCTCGTCGCCCTCGTCGACGCGACGGCGGATCTCCCGCATGTCGTTGTCGCCGCACAGACCGATCAGACCGCTCTTCTTGTTGAGAAGAGTGTCGATCTCGTCCGCGGACATTCCACCAACACGCATCAAATGGAAGATGACGGCCGGGTCCATGTCTCCGGAGCGCGTACCCATCACGAGCCCCTCCAAAGGCGTCAGACCCATGGAGGTGTCCACGCACTTGCCGCCCCGCACGGCCGAGGCGGACGCCCCGTTGCCCAGGTGCAGCACGATCACGTTCGTCTCGGCGGGGTCCTTGCCCAGCAGTTCGGCGGTGGCCCGGGAGACGTAGGCGTGCGAGGTGCCGTGGAAGCCGTAGCGGCGGACGCGGTGCTCGTCGGCCGTCTTCACGTCGATCGCATAGCGGGCCGCCGACTCCGGCATCGTGGTGTGGAACGCCGTGTCGAAGACGGCGACCTGCGGCAGGTCGGGCCGCAGCGCCTGGGCCGTGCGGATGCCGGTGAGGTTGGCCGGGTTGTGCAGCGGGGCCACCGGGATGAGCCGCTCGATCTCGGCGAGCACGGCCTCGTCGACGACGGTCGGCTCGGTGAAGTGCTTCCCGCCGTGCACGACCCGGTGCCCGATCGCGGCCAGTTCGGGCGAGTCCAGACCCAGGCCGTCCTTGGCGAGTTCCTCGGCCACGGCCTTCAGCGCGGCGTCGTGGTCGGCGATCGCCCCGCCGCGCTCCCGGCTCTCACCGTCGGCCGGGGTGTGCTTGAGCCGGGAGGTCTGCTCGCCGATACGTTCGACCAGCCCCACCGCGAGCCGGCTGCTGTCGCCCATGTCGAGCAGCTGGTACTTCAGCGACGAGGAGCCGGAGTTGAGGACGAGGACACGGGAGGCGCTCACTGGGCGGTTGCCTTCTCACTCGGGGACGGGGCCGGGGACTGGGCCTGGACGGCCGTGATGGCGACGGTGTTGACGATGTCGGAGACCATGGCGCCCCGGGACAGGTCGTTGACCGGCTTGCGCAGACCCTGGAGCACCGGGCCGATGGCGATCGCGCCCGCCGAGCGCTGCACGGCCTTGTAGGTGTTGTTGCCGGTGTTCAAGTCGGGGAAGATCAGCACGCTGGCCTGCCCGGCGACCTCGGAGCCGGGCAGCTTGGTCGCCGCGACCGACGGCTCCACGGCGGCGTCGTACTGGATCGGGCCCTCGATCTTCAGGTCGGGGCGGCGGGAGCGGACCAGCTCGGTGGCCTCGCGGACCTTGTCCACGTCCGCGCCGGAGCCGGACGTGCCCGTGGAGTACGACAGCATCGCGATGCGCGGCTCCACGCCGAACCGCTCCGCCGTCGTCGCCGACTGCATGGCGATGTCCGCGAGCTGCTCGGCGTTCGGGTCGGGGTTGACCGCGCAGTCGCCGTAGACGAGGACCTTGTCGGCCAGGCACATGAAGAACACCGACGAGACGATGCCGGCGTCCGGCTTGGTCTTGATGATCTCGAAGGCCGGGCGGATGGTCGCGGCAGTGGAGTGCACCGAGCCGGAGACCATGCCGTCGGCGAGGCCCTCCTGGACCATCAGCGTGCCGAAGTAGTTCACATCGGAGACCACGTCGTACGCCAGCTCCACGGTGACGCCCCGGTGGGCGCGCAGGGCCGCGTACTTCTCGGCGAAGGCGTCGCGCAGATCCGATTCGGCCGGGTCGATCAGCTGGGACTCGCCGAGGTCGATGCCCAGGTCGGCGGCCTTCTTGCGGATCCGGTCGACCGGGCCGAGCAGGGTCAGCTCGCACACGCCCCGGCGCAGCAGCACCTCGGCGGCGTGCAGCACCCGCTCCTCGGTGCCCTCGGGCAGCACCACGCGGCGCAGGTCGGAGCGGGCCTGCTCCAGCAGCTTGTGCTCGAACATCATCGGGGTGACGCGGTCGCTGCTGGGCGCCGAGACCCGGCGCGTCAGCTCGCCGGTGTCGGTGAAACGCTCGAACAGGCCCAGTGCCCGCTCCGCCTTGCGCGGGGTGGCCGCGTTCAGCTTCCCCTCCAGGGAGAAGAGCTGCTCGGCGGTGGGGAAGCTGGTGCCGGCCACCGACAGCACCGGGGTGCCCGGCGCGAGGCGGTCGGCGAGGGTGAGGATGTCCGCGCTGGGCACCTCGTCCAATGTGAGCAGCACACCGGCTATCGGCGGGGTTCCGGCGCTGTGCGCGGCCAGCGCGCCGACGACCAGGTCGGCCCGGTCGCCCGGGGTGACGACGAGGCAGCCCGGGGTCAGGGCGCCCAGGAAGTTCGGCAGCATCGCACCGCCGAAGACGAAGCCGAGCACGTCCCGGGCGAGCCCCGAGTCGTCGCCCAGCACCACCTGGCCGCCGAGCGCGTGGCTGATCTGCGAGACGGTCGGGGCGGACAGCGCGGGCTCGTCGGGCAGGACGTAACAGGGCGCGGGGAGCCGGGAGTCGAGCCGGCGGGCGATCTCGTCGCGGTCCTCGCGGGCGACCCGGTTGGTGACCATGGCCAGGACGTCGCAGCCCAGGGTGTCGTAGGCCCGGTAGGCGTTGCGCGTCTCGGCGAGCACCGACTCGACGGACTGCTTGCGGCCTCCCACGACCGGGATCACGGACGCCCCGAACTCGTTCGCCAGCCGGGCATTGAGCGACAGCTCGTCCGGGAGCTGGGTGTCGGCGAAGTCGGTGCCGAGGACCAGGACCACGTCGTACTCGCGGGCCACCAGGTGGAACCGTTCGACGAGGGTGGACACCAGTTCGTCGGTGCCGGCCTCGGCCTGGAGGGCGGACGCCTCGTGGTAGTCCATGCCGTAGACGGTCGCCGCGTCCTGGGCGAGCCGGTAGCGGGCGCGCAGCAGCTCGAAGAGGCGGTCGGGTCCGTCGTGGACGAGGGGGCGGAAGACACCGACCCGGTCGACCTGTCGGGTGAGGAGCTCCATGACCCCCAGTTCGACGACCTGGCGGCCGTCGCCGCGGTCGATGCCGGTCACGTACACGCTGCGGGTCACGCGCGCTCTCCGTTTCGTCTCAGTCGGATGTCCGGGATGTCTCTGCGGGGCGTCGAAAAATCGCCCATCGAGGTGAGCGGAACCGCCTTGACAATACCTCCGCCGATGGATAAGGCGCCCGTCAGAGCCGGGTACCCCGCCGGGCTGGGGAGCGTGAAACAATCGGCAGAAGCTCACCGGTGTCCACAGCGAGCAGGAGACACAGCACGATGCGTATCGGAGTTCTCACCGCAGGCGGCGACTGCCCCGGCCTGAACGCCGTGATCCGGTCGGTCGTGCACCGGGCGGTCGACAACTACGGCGACGAGGTCATCGGCTTCGAGGACGGTTACTCGGGCCTGCTGGACGGTCGCTACCGCGCCCTCGACCTGAACGCGGTCAGCGGCATCCTGGCCCGCGGCGGCACGATCCTGGGATCGTCCAGGCTGGAGCGCGACCGGCTCCGTGAGGCCTGCGAGAACGCCTCCGACATGATCCACGAGTTCGGCATCGACGCGCTGATCCCGATCGGCGGCGAGGGCACGCTGACCGCCGCGCGCATGCTGAGTGACGCGGGCCTGCCCGTCGTGGGCGTCCCCAAGACGATCGACAACGACATCTCCTCCACGGACCGCACCTTCGGCTTCGACACGGCGGTGGGGGTCGCCACCGAGGCGATGGACCGTCTGAAGACGACCGCCGAGTCCCACCAGCGGGTGATGGTGGTGGAGGTCATGGGCCGGCACGCCGGGTGGATCGCGCTGGAGTCCGGCATGGCGGCGGGCGCGCACGGCATCTGCCTGCCGGAGCGTCCGTTCGATCCGGCCGATCTCGTCAAGATGGTCGAGGAGCGCTTCGCCCGCGGCAAGAAGTTCGCGGTCATCGCCGTCGCCGAGGGCGCCCACCCCGCGGACGGGACCATGGACTACGGCAAGGGCGCGATCGACAAGTTCGGCCACGAGCGCTTCCAGGGCATCGGCGCGGCACTCGCCCATGAGCTGGAGCGCCGGCTCGGCAAGGAGGCCAAGCCGGTCATTCTCGGCCACGTCCAGCGCGGCGGCTCACCGACCGCCTACGACCGGGTGCTCGCCACGCGGTTCGGCTGGCACGCGGTGGAGGCGGCGCACCAGGGCCGGTTCGGCCGGATGACCGCGCTGCGCGGGACGGACATCGTGATGGTGCCGCTCGCTGAGGCCGTGACCGAGCTGAAGACGGTGCCGAAGGACCGGATGGACGAGGCCGAGTCGGTGTTCTAGTCGTTCCAGACGTTTCGTTCCAGACGTTTCGGTCAGCGTTCTGGAGGTTCTAGGCAGGGCTCTCCTGGATTCTCGTCCAGAAGTGCTCGACGATCCGGTCGAGGAAGTCGCGGGCGGTGCCGCCCGCGTCGCCGCTGCCGCCGCCCCAGCTCAGGGTGGCGGCCATATGGCCCTGGTAGTCCTCGTGCAGTGCCCGCAGGGCGCCCTCCAGGAACGGCCGGTCCAGCGGTACGAGTTTGGCCACCGGACGCACATAGGCCTGCCAGCGGGTGCTGACCGCGCTGCGCAGCAGTTCGCCGAGCTTCGTGTTCCGGCCTGTGACGGTGACGAAGTCGCGCAGGCACAGGCCGAGGATGTCGGCGAGGGCGCCGGACTGGCGCTCCGTGCCGCGCCAGGTGTCGGTCTCCTCCATCCGCAGATACGCGTGGACCTCGTGTCCCACGGCCCGGGCCACGTCCTCCGGGGCGAGACAGCGGGCGATGCGGTGCTCGCGCAGGGTGCGGGGTCTGCCGATGAGTTCGCCGGGTGAGCACCACAGCACGCCTGCGAGAGCGGTGAGTTCCGAGTTGGAGGGGGCCGAGGCCCCGCGCTCCCAGTCGATGACGTGGTCCGGGGTGACGCGCGGGTGTCCGTACGAGACGCGCATGCCGTGGGCGACGTGCTCGGGCGTCATGCCGAGGGCCGCGCGCAGGCGGCGGGCGGCCGGGGCGTTGAAGGGCGGGGCGGTCGGGGCGGACTGGGGATGGGGGGTGGGGGTGGTCTGGCTCGGGCGGGCTGAAGGTCGGCGCACGCGCCACAAGCTAGGGGGACCGTGGTGCGCTGACTACGGTCTGTTCGGCCAGGATCACGGATTGTAGGAAGCTACGGCTACCGGCGGGTTCGGCCGGGGCCGAAGATCGGCTTGTCGCTCGGGACGGGTTGGGGGTAGGGATGACCCCGGAGCCGATGATCATGGGTCCGGAAAGGCAGTGACTGACGTGAACGGCAAGCTCAACGGGCATATTCGCGAGCGACTTCTCGCGCCGAACTTCTGGCATCTCGCGACGGTGGGGGCCGACGGGGCGCCTCAGGTGTCGCCCATGTGGGCGGACATCGAAGACGGGTTCGTCATGGTCAACACCTCGATCGGGCGGGTGAAGGAGGAGAATCTGCGGCGCAATCCGTACGTTTCGCTGTCCCATCACGACCCGGAGAACCCCTACGACCGGGCCGAGATCCGGGGGAAGGTCGTCCGCTTCGTGGAGGGCGAGGAGGCGGAGCGGGGCATGGACCGGCTGACGCGCAAGTACCTCGGGCAGGACCGGTATCCGTGGATGCTGCCCGGCGAGCGCCGGGTGATGCTGCTGATCGAGCCGACGCGGGTGCGGACGCTCGAAGGGGTGGAGCCGTTCCGGGCGGGGGTCCTGCCGGACGGGGCGACCGGCTGAGCGGGGTGTGTGCCTGAGTCCGGGTTCGGGCTTTGCGGAGAAGGTGCTGGTCACGATCGTGTGGCCGGCACCTGCTTTGTGGTGGGCTGTGGGCTGTGAGCCGTGGGCTGTGCGTGTTACCGCCAGTCCACGCCCGAGACCGGTGGCAGTTGTGACTCGATCTTCGCTCGGATCTTCTGCATCACGGACACGATCCGGGTCTCGTGCTCCGGGGTCAGCCGGGCCACCGGGACCGAGCAGCTGATCGCGTCGACCGCCGGTGTTCCGTAGCGCAGGGCGAAGCCGAAGCCGGCGATGCCCGGCACCGTCTCCTCGCGGTCGATGGAGTAGCCGCGCTCGCGCACCCGGGCCAGGTCGGCCAGCAGGGCGGCGCGTTCGGTGTGCGTGTTCTCCGTGAGGCCCGTCAACGGGCCTTTGCCCAGGGGCAGTTCGTTGTCTGCCCGCTCGGCGAGCAGTGCCTTGCCCAGCGCGCCGGCGTGGGCCGGGACGCGGCGGCCGACCCGGCTGATGGTGCGCAGATACTCGTGGGACTCGCGGGTGGCGAGGTAGACGACGTCCCGCCCGTCGAGCCGTGCCATGTGGATCGTCTCGCCGAGCGCGTCCGACGCCTCGTCCAGGTACGGCCGGACCACCCGGAGGCTGCGGTCCCCGTCGAGGTAGCCGGTGCCGGTGAGCAGCGCGCGGATCCCGATGCCGTAGAGGGAGCCGGTGGCGTCGGTGCGGACCCAGCCGGAGTCCACGAGCGTCTGGAGCAGCTGGTACATGCTGCTGCGCGGCACGTCCAGGTCCTCCGCGAGCTGGTCGAGGCGCGAGGGCTGTTCGCCCCGCTCCGCGAGCAGTTCCAGCAGCGCGACGGTTCTGGCCGCCGACTTCACGCCGCGGATGCCTCTGCTCTCCTGCATGGGCTCATCGTAGGTCCGCGTCGATCGTGCTCATCAATCTGTGATCGCCCGGGGCATTGACCCCTCCCGTTCACGCACTTAGCCTCCATCTGCATACGTGGACGCCATCTGCATACAGGGATGGGAGCCCTCCAGTCAGACCTCCCTCCAGTCAGACCTCCCTCCAGTCAGACCTCTCTCCAGTTCAGACCTCCCAAGTTCAGAGCTCCCACCAGTTCAAAGGGGAACTGCCTTGCCTCTGCTCGTCGTCGGGATCAGCGTCGTGATCCTGCTCCTCCTCATGACCAGGCTGAGAATGAACGGCTTCGCGGCGCTGCTGCTGGTCGCGGTCGGTGTCGCGCTCGTCCGGGGGATTCCCGTGGCGACCATCCCGGACGTCCTCTCCGAGGGCATCGGGGACCAGATCGGCGACACCATGCTGACCATCGGACTCGGTGCCATGGTCGGCCGGGTGATGGGGGACTCGGGCGCCGCACAGCGCATAGCCGGCAGGCTCCTCGACGCCTTCGGCCCGCGGTGGGTCCAGGTGGCCATGGTGGTCACGTCCATGCTCATCGGCGTGACCATGTTCTACGAGGTCGCGTTCGTCATCATCGTGCCCATCGCGTTCACGCTGGTCAGGGTCACCGGCGCGAAGCTGCTGTGGGTCGGGCTGCCGATGTCCATCGCCCTGTCCACCATGCACAGCTTCCTGCCGCCGCACCCCGGCCCCACCGCCGTCGCCGCGACCTTCCACGCCTCCGTCGGACTGACGCTGTTCTACGGCCTGTTCATCGCCGTACCCGCCGGGGCGCTCATCGCCCTGGCCTGGCCGCGTCTTCCGTTCGTCGCCCGGATGACGCCCAGCATTCCCAAGGGGCTGGTGAGCGAGCGCGAGTTCAGTGAGGAGGAGATGCCGGGGCTCGGGTGGTCGCTGTTCGTGGCGCTGTTCCCCGTGGTGCTGATCGTGGCCGCGGCTGTGACTGATATGGCCGTCTCGGGTGACAGTCCTTTCCTGCACGTCGTCGCCTTCATCGGGTCGGCGCCGATCGCCCTGTTGCTGACCCTGTGCCTGGCGATCTGGGTGTTCGGGCCGCGGATCGGGCGGAGCCTGAGCGACGTCGGGGCATCCTGTGCGTCTGCGGCCCAGGCGATGGCGATGATCCTGCTCGTGATCGGCGCGGGCGGGGCGTTCAAGAACGTCCTGGTGGAAGGCGGTATCTCCGACTACATCAAGGACGTGACCGACGGCTGGTCCGTCTCGCCGATCGTCCTCGCCTGGCTCGTGGCCGTCATCCTCCGCATCGCGCTCGGCTCGGCCACGGTCGCCGTCGTCACGGCCTCCGGTGTCGCGCTGCCGCTGCTGGCGGGGGGCGGGGTTCACCCGGAGGTGATGGTGCTCGCCGTGGCGTGTGGATCCATCGCCTTCTCGCATGTGAACGACCCCGGGTTCTGGCTGTTCAAGGAGTACTTCAACCTGTCCGTCGTCGAGGCGATCAAGGTGCGTACGTCCTATACGACGGTGCTCGCGGTGCTCGGGCTGGGGGGTGTGCTGGTGCTTGAGTGGGCGCTGGACGCTTCCGGGGTTTAGGTCAACTCGTATATTTGGGAAGGGACTTGATTGTGATCAGTAGTCAGCCGACCGTTACCGGGTTCGCCGTCTACCCCGTCGCCGGGCGGGACAGCATGGAGCTGAACCTCTCCGGTGCGCACGGGCCGTACTTCACCCGCAACGTCGTCGTGCTCACCGATTCCGAGGGGCGTACGGGGCTGGGGGAGGTGCCCGGCGGGGAGAAGATCACGCGGACGCTGCGGGATGCCGAGTCGCTCGTCGTCGGGGCCAAGGTGGGGGACTACCAGCGGGTGCTGCGGGAGATCGGGGAGCGGTTCGCCGACCGTGACGCCGGTGGGCGGGGAGCGCAGACGTTCGATCTGCGGACCACGGTTCATTCGGTGACCGCGGTGGAGTCGGCGCTGCTCGATCTGCTCGGGCAGCATCTCGATGTGCCCGTCGCCGCGCTGCTGGGGGACGGGCAGCAGCGGTCCTCTGTGCGGGTGCTGGGCTATCTCTTCTACGTGGGTGATCCGGACCGGACGGATCTGGAGTATGTCCGGGAGCCGGACTCGGATGTGGAGTGGTACCGGGTGCGGCACGAGGAGGCGTTGTCGCCGGAGGCGATCGTGCGGCAGGCGGAGGCGGCGTACGACCTGTACGGGTTCCGGGACTTCAAGCTCAAGGGGGGTGTGCTGGAGGGGGCGGAGGAGGTCGCGGCGGTGCGGGCGTTGAAGGCGCGGTTTCCCGAGGCGCGGGTGACCCTGGATCCGAACGGGGCGTGGTCGTTGCGGGAGGCGGTGGAGCTGTGCCGGCCGTTGGTGGGAACGTTGGCGTATGCCGAGGATCCGTGTGGGGCGGAGGGGGGTTACTCGGGGCGGGAGGTTCTCGCGGAGTTCCGTCGTGCGACAGGATTGCCTACGGCGACGAACATGATCGCTACGGACTGGCGGCAGCTGGCGCATGCGTTGGCTCTTCAGTCGGTGTCGATTCCGTTGGCCGATCCGCACTTCTGGACGATGCGGGGGTCTGTGCGGGTGGCGCAGTTGTGCAACGCGATGGGGTTGACGTGGGGGTGCCACTCGAACAACCACTTCGACATCTCGCTGGCGATGGTGACGCACTGTGGGGCGGCGGCTCCGGGGGAGTACAACGCGCTCGACACGCACTGGATCTGGCAGGAGGGGCTGGAGCGGCTCACCGTTACTCCGCCGCGCGTTGTGGGTGGGGAGGTCGCGGTTCCGGATGCTGGGGGGCTGGGGGTGCGGGTTGATATGGACCGGCTTCTCGCGGCGCACGAGCTGTATCGGGAGAAGGGGCTGGGGGCGCGGGACGATGCGGTGGGGATGCGGTATCTGGTTCCGGGGTGGGAGTTCGACGGTAAGCGGCCGTGTCTGGTGCGGTGAGGGGCGGTGCCTGCGGCGGCCTGCGGGGCTTTGGTGGGGGTGCGCGTAGCGCCTATCGCCGGGTGGTGGGTCGGGGCCGCGCCGGG
>NZ_JBSHKH010000193.1:0-11209 GCF_053643595.1 Streptomyces sp. NPDC055506
CTCCTATACCCGCTGGAACTGCGATGCCGATGCGGCGAAGTTCGGCTCCGGTGGCGCGGCCGCGGGCGCGGCGCAGTCGTTCCTGCTCAACCGGGTACAGCAGGACTTCATCGCCACCCATCCCGGTGTCGAGCGGCTCCAGACCGTTCCGACCGAGTACTACGACCTCGCCGACTCCCCGTACAAGACCGCGCTGCGCACCCAGCTCGACAAGGCGGTGATCGTCGAGTGGACCGGCGTCGGCGTGATCGCCGGGACAGGCCCTTGAGGGCGTCGCCGATTTCGCTGGGGACGATCCAGAGCTTGTTGGCGTCGCCCTCGGCGATCTTCGGGAGCATCTGGAGGTACTGGTAGGAGAGGAGCTTCTGGTCCGGGTCTCCGGCGTGGATGGCCTCGAAGACCGTACGGACGGCCTGGGCCTCGCCCTCGGCGCGCAGGGCGGCCGCCTTGGCCTCACCTTCGGCGCGCAGGATCTGGGACTGCTTCTCACCCTCGGCGCGCAGGATCTCGGACTGCCGGACGCCTTCGGCCTGGAGGATCGCGGCGCGCTTGTCGCGGTCGGCGCGCATCTGCTTCTCCATCGAGTCCTGGATGGAGGTGGGCGGTTCGATCGCCTTGAGCTCGACGCGGTTGACGCGAATGCCCCACTTGCCGGTGGCCTCGTCGAGGACGCCGCGCAGGGCCGCGTTGATCTCCTCGCGGGAGGTCAGGGTTCGCTCCAGGTCCATGCCGCCGATGATGTTGCGCAGCGTGGTGACGGTGAGCTGCTCGATGGCCTGGATGTAGCTGGCGACTTCGTACGTCGCGGCCCGTGCGTCGGTCACCTGGTAGTAGATGACGGTGTCGATGTTGACCACCAGGTTGTCCTGGGTGATCACCGGCTGCGGCGGGAAGGGGACGACCTGTTCACGCAGGTCGATGCGGTTGCGGATGGTGTCGATGAACGGGACGACGATGTTCAGGCCCGCGTTCAGTGTCCGCGTGTAGCGGCCGAAGCGCTCGACGATGGCCGCGCTGGCCTGTGGGATGACTTGGATCGTCTTGATCAGGGCGATGAAGACCAACACCACCAGAATGATCAGGACGATGATGACCGGTTCCATCGTCGTTCCCCGTACCCTTCTCCGCCTCGGCGACTTCGGCAGATCTTATGGTTGTCGAAGATCTTGCTGGTCGAGTCTGACAGACCGTCGCGTAGCTGGCGAGGAGTTCACTCCAGTTACGTCCTGCGAGGTCACATGACGATCGCAGTGGCTCCCTCGATGTCCACGACGTCCACTTCCTGGCCTACTTCGTAAGCACGGTCGGTGTCGAGGGCGCGGGCCGACCAGACCTCTCCGGCCAGCTTGATCCGGCCGCCTGAGGCGTCGACGCGTTCCAGGACGACGGCTTGTCTGCCCTTCAACGCGTCCACACCCGTGGCGAGTTGGGGCCGCTGGGCGCGATGCCGGTTCGCGATGGGCCGTACGACGGCGATACCGGCGGTCGAGATGACGGCGAAGACCACGACCTGCGCGACGGCTCCGCCACCGAAGACGCCGGTGACCGCCGCCGCGGCGACGGCGCCCACCGCGAGCATGCCGAGTTCGGGCATCGCGGTGACCACGAGCGCGATGCCGAGCGCTGCCGCGCCGATCAGCCACCACAGCCATGCGTCGATTTCCACATGGTCATGGTAGGTCCGCCGCCCCTGTCGCCGACAGGGCGCCCAGCGTGTGAAATGCCGTTCTTACTTTGGGATTTGTGTGGTGCCGGGGGTGGGTCAGGACAGCGGGAGGCCCTGGGCCGTCCAGCGCTCGCCCGCCTGTTCGACGACGAGCGGGAGGCCGAAGCAGAGGGAGAGGTTGCGGGAGGTGAGTTCGAGCTCCAGCGGGCCGGCCGCGAGGACCTTGCCCTGGCGGATCATGAGGACGTGGGTGAACCCCGGGGGGATCTCCTCGACGTGGTGGGTGACCATGAGCATCGAGGGGGCGATGGGGTCGCGGGCGAGCCGGCCGAGGCGGCGGACGAGGTCCTCGCGGCCGCCGAGGTCGAGTCCGGCGGCGGGCTCGTCGAGGAGGAGCAGCTCGGGGTCGGTCATCAGGGCGCGGGCGATGAGGGTGCGCTTGCGCTCGCCCTCGGAGAGCGAGCCGAACCTGCGCTCCAGGTAGTCGCTCATGCCGAGGCGGTCGAGGAAGGCGCGGGCGCGCCGCTCGTCGATCTCCTCGTAGTCCTCGTGCCAGGTGGCGGTCATGCCGTACGCGGCGGTCAGCACGGTCTCCAGGACCGTCTGGCGCTTGGGCAGCTTCTCGGTCATGGCGATGCCGGCCATGCCGATGCGCGGGCGCAGCTCGAAGACGTCGGTGCCGGGCGTGCCGAGGGTCTCGCCGAGGATGGCGGCGGTGCCCGAGCTGGGGAAGAGGTAGGTGGAAGCGAGGTTGAGGAGGGTGGTCTTGCCGGCGCCGTTCGGGCCCAGGATGACCCAGCGCTCGCCCTCCTTGACCGACCAGGAGACCTGGTCCACCAGAGCCCGGCCCTCGCGGACCACGGATACGTCCTGAAGCTCCAGAACATCGCTCATGAGCGCGTTGTCTCCCCTTGCAGTGTGGCCGGTCTCGGCTGTCGCGTAAGCCTGTGGCTCGGTCCGCCGCGCCGGTGGGCGCAGCCCTCCATGAAATCTACGCCACCGGTCGGTCCGGGCATTCCCTCGGTCCGGGTCTTGGGCTCTCTTAGGCTGGGGGCATGCTCTCGGAACCGCGTGCTGGACGTCTTGCAGCTTGGGGAAATGCCCTTTTGGCCGGACTTGTCTCACCTGATGACGCCGTGCTCGCCATCGTCGGCGAGGACGCGGTGCACCGGGTGGAGGGGCTGCCCGAGGAGTCGGCGCCCGTCGGGCTCACGCTCGCGCTGGGGCGGCTGCGGTCGCTCGGGGTGACCGGGCTGCGGCTCGCGCTGCCCGCGCCCGGGCATCCGCTGGGGCTGAGCGGGCCGCCGGAGTTCAACGCGCGGGCGCTGGACGCCGAGCAGGCGGTGGTCTGTTACGGCGCCGCGTTCGGGCTGGTGCCGGAGGTGTACGAGGCCGGGCCCGAGGGTGATGTGCATGTCGAGGTCGTATGGCATGTGCTGCCCGTGCGGGAGGCGCCGCCCGCGGATGTGCCGTCGCTGGGTGAGGCCGAGCGGGAGCTGGCGGAGGCCCTTCGGGAGGCGACGGAGGTGCTGACGCGGCTGGATGTGGCCGGGTCGGGGCCGGTGGCGGAGGCGGCGATCGATGCGTATCGGGCGCGGGCCGAGCGGGGGCGGGAGGTGCTGGCGCCGGGGTATCCGTCGCGGGCGGTGCGGGTGCTGGAGCTGGCGCAGCGGGTGGGGACGTTGATCGTGGTCGCGACGGAGAGTGGGCACGGGGGTGCGGTGAGTGCGTCCGAGATGGGGGCGCGGCGGGAGGCGTTGCGGCCGGTGGAGCGGACGGCTCGGCGGGCGCAGGTCGCTGCGTACAACTCCGTTGTGGAGGAGCGGGAGCGGGGCGTGCGCTGACTGTCGGGTGTCGGGTACTCGACGTCGGTGTTGGTTTGGGGTGGAGTGCTGACTGAGGGTTGTGACGGTGCTCGGCGTTTGTGCTGGGGCGGGTGGGTGCGCGGCCCGGCGTAGCGGGGTGCCGCCTGCGCCCACCCGTGCCGCCCCTGGCGGCACGACTGCCCGCAGGCTGAGCGCGGGTATGCGAACGGCCTCCCAGATGTGTCTGGGAGGCCGGGGTCACCTTCGGCTCGGAGGCGGAGGTGAAGTCAGTGGTTGACGGCGAGGTTGCCGAACGCCGGGTTCAGGACGCCGATGACGTTCACGCTGTTGCCCGAGACGTTGACCGGGACGTGCACCGGGGCCTGGACCACGTTGCCCGAGCCGACGCCCGGCGAGCCGATGGCGCTGCCGTCGGCGTGCGCGCTGGTGGCGGAGGCCATGCCCGCACCGGCGGCCAGGAGTCCACCGGTCACCATCGTCACGGCAGCGGCCTTCTTCAGGTTCTTCACTTCTGAGCCCTCCTTGCGATCGCCGCGGCAGGCGCCGCGGCACGCACTGGAGAACGGCGGAGATCCACCGAGGATGCGCCATACGAGGGACATTCCCACGACAGTATGAATCTCGGTCCGGAGTGGAACCTTCCGCGTTGCCGTGGCGCGCGCGTGGGTCCATGAAGCGTTCAGCCGGTCACGCCATGGCGAACGGCCCACAGAGCGGCCTGCGTTCGGTCGGACAGGTCGAGCTTCATCAGGATGTTGGAGACGTGGGTCTTGACGGTCTTCTCGGAGAGGACGAGCGCACGGGCGATCTCCCGGTTGGAGCGGCCGTCCGCTATCAGGCCGAGCACCTCGCGCTCCCGGTCGGTGAGCGAGCCGGCCCGTCCCGGCCCTGAGTTGGCCTCCTCCTGGGACAGCAGGGCACCGGCGACCTCCGGCTGGAGGAGGATGTGCCCGGCGTGGACGGAGCGGATGGCTCCGGCGAGGGCGTCGGGGTCGACGTCCTTGTACACGTATCCGGCGGCGCCCGCGCGCAGGGCCGGCACCACCGTGCGCTGCTCGGTGAAGCTGGTGACGACCAGCACGCGTGCGGGGTTGTCGAGTTCGCGGAGTCTGCGCAGGGCGCCGACTCCGTCCATGCCCGGCATCTTGACGTCCATGAGGATGACGTCGGGCCTCAACTCCTCGGCTCGGTCCACTCCTTCGGCGCCGTCCGCGGCCTCGCCGACGACCTCTATGTCGTCCTGCACCTCGAGGAAGGTGCGCAGGCCCCGGCGGACGACCTGGTGGTCGTCGACGAGCAGTACCTTGATCGCGTCAGCCACCGGGGACCTCCATCTCGATCGTGGTGCCCTTGCCGGGCACCGATTCCACGGTCAGCGTGCCGCCGGCCCCGCTCGCCCGGTCCCGCATGGAGACCAGGCCCAGATGGCGCCCCGCGCGCCGCACCGCCTGCGGGTCGAAGCCGCAGCCGTCGTCCGTGACCCGCAGGACGGCTCCGCCGCCGCGGCGGTCCAGGGTCACGTCGACGTGGTCGGCGCCGGAGTGGCGCAGGGCGTTGTGCAGGGCCTCCTGGGCGACGCGCAGGACGGCTTCCTCCTGGGAGGCCGGCAGGGCCTTCACGCCCTGGCAGGCGAAGGTCACACGGGCGGTGTGTGCGCGGTCGAGGACCTGGACCTGCGTGCGCAGGGTGGCCACGAGGCCGTCCTCGTCGAGGGCGGCGGGGCGCAACTCGACGACCGCGGCGCGCAGTTCGTCGGCGGCCTCGGCGGCCAGCACCGCCACCTGATGGAGTTCGCCCTTGGCGCGGGAGGGGTCCCGGTCCACCAGGCGGGCGGCGGCCTGGGCCGTCAGGCGGAGGGAGAAGAGCTTCTGGCTGACCGCGTCGTGCAGTTCGTGGGCGAGGCGGGAGCGCTCCTCGGCGATGGTCAGTTCGCGGCTGCGTTCGTAGAGGCGGGCGTTGGTGAGGGCGATGGCCGCGTGCTGGGCGAGGATGCCGAGGAGTTCCTCGTCGTCCGCTGTGAAGCCGCAGCCGCCTTCGGGCTTCTCGCAGTTCTTGTTCGCGAGGAAGAGCGCGCCGATGACCTCGTCGCCGTCGCGGATCGGCAGGCCCAGGAAGTCGACCAGGTCGGGGTGGGCCTTCGGCCAGCCCTCGAAGCGGGGGTCCTTGCGGACGTCGGCGAGCCGCTCGGACCTGGCCTCGTGCAGCATCGCGGCGAGGATGCCGTGCTGGCGCGGGAGGGGGCCGATGGCCTTCCACTGTTCCTCGCTGACGCCGTCGACCACGAACTGGGCGAAGCCTCCGTGATCGTCCGGCACGCCGAGCGCGGCGTACTGCGCGTCGAGCAGCTCGCGGGCCGAGGCGACGATCGTCTTGAGGACGTCGCGCACCTCGAGATGCCTGCTCATGGCCAGCAACGCGGAGCTCACCGCGGCGAGGCCGGACCGGGGACCGTGACTCATGTCCTCACGGTACCGGCGGGCTGTGACAGCGCGGATCGGACCGGTGGCGGCGGGTGCCCGGTCCGGTGGACCTAGGTCGCGGGGCCGAGTCGGCAGGGCTGCGCGGCGTAGGCCCGGGGGCGCCGGGCCTGTGGCTTAGGGCGAAGGGACCCGGTGGATTGCGGCCCTCGTCCGAGGTGGTCCGGACGGCTCCGTTCCTACGTTGAGGGCACGCGATCACGACGAGGGAGCCGATCATGCCGGTTGCGATCATCACCGGGGTCTCGAAGGGCCTGGGCCGTGCGCTCGCCGAGGCCCTGGCGGGGCGTGGCTGGGACCTGGTGCTCGATGCCAGGGGTTCCGAGGCGCTGACGGAGGCGGCCGGGGCCGTCTCCGCGTACGGCACGCGCGTGACCGCCCTGCCCGGGGACGTCACCGACGCCGGGCACCGGGCGGAGCTGGTGTCGGCGGCGGGGCGGCTGGGCGGGCTCGACCTGCTGGTGCACAACGCGAGCGCGCTGGGTGCCGAGCCGCTGGTGCGGCTGGAGGAGCTGCCCCTGGAAGGGCTGCGCCGGGCGCTGGAGGTGAACCTGGTGGCGGGTCTCGGCCTGGTCCAGGAGGCGCTGCCGCTGCTGCGGGCTTCGGGGGCGGGCACGGTCGTCGCCGTCAGCTCGGACGCGGCCGCCGAGGCGTACGAGACCTGGGGCGGCTACGGGGCGTCCAAGGCGGCTCTGGACCAGCTGGTGGCGGTGCTCGCCGTGGAGGAGCCGGGGCTGCGGGTGTGGGCGGTGGATCCCGGGGACATGGCCACGGACCTGTACGCGGCGGCCGTACCGGACGATCATGATCCGCGGCCGGATCCGGCGGCTGTGGTGCCGGGGTTCCTGCGGCTGCTGGACGAGCGTCCGGCGAGCGGGCGGTACGGGGCTCCGGCTCTGGTGGACGGGGCCCGATGACACCGGCCGTGCGCGTGCCGGAGGAGTTGTCGGCCCGGGTGCCGGTCGAGCAGCGGGGGCCCGGGCTGGACCGGGACGCCGTACGGATGCTGGTGTCTCGGGGTGCGGGGGTGGCGCATCACACGTTCACGGAGCTGCCGCGGCTGCTGCGGGCGGGGGATCTGCTCGTGGTCAACACCTCGGCCACGCTGGCGGCGGCCGTCGACGGGTGGATCGGGCACGCGCGCGTGGTGGTGCACTTCTCCACCTCCGGGGACGACGGCCGCTGGGCGGTGGAGCTGCGGGAGCCCGACGGGCGGGGCACCACACGCGCGCGGGCGGGAGGGCCCGCGGGTTCGGAGGTGTGCCTGCCGGGAGGGGGCCGGCTGGTGCTGGAGGAGCCGCTGAGCGGGCGGAGCGGGCGGCTGTGGTGGGCGCGGGTGTCCGGGCCCGGGGTTCCGGGGCTGCTGCGGGAGCACGGGCGGCCCATTCGCTACTCCTACACGGAGCGGGACCAGCCGCTGTCCGTCTACCAGACGGTGTTCGCGCTGCCGTCGGCGGACGGGGCGGGCAGTGCGGAGATGCCGAGTGCGGCGCGGCCCTTCACGGCGCGGATGGTGGCGGAGCTGGTGAGCCGGGGGGTGGGGTTCGCGCCGGTCACGCTGCACACGGGGGTGGCCTCGGCGGAGGCGCACGAGCCGCCGTATCCGGAGCGCTTCGCGGTGCCCGCGGCGTCGGCGCGCCTGATCAACGCCGCCAAGGCCGACGGCGGCCGGGTTCTCGCGGTGGGGACGACGGCGGTGCGGGCCGTGGAGTCGGCGGCGGGTACCGACGGCGTCGTACGGCCGCGGAGCGGCTGGACCGGCCTGGTGGTGACCCCGGAGCGCGGGGTGCGGGTGGTGGACGGGCTGCTGACCGGGCTGCACGAGCCGGAGGCCTCGCATCTGCTGATGCTGGAGGCGATCGCGGGGCGGGCTGCGGTCGAGCGGGGCTACGAGGCCGCACTGCAGGGCAGTTACCTGTGGCACGAGTTCGGGGACGTGCACCTCGTCCTGCCCGGAAAGAACCCTCACGCAGTGCATTGCTCAAGCAACTGACAGTGCAGCAGATCTTCGCCCGATGTGACCCCTCGCATAGGAGCCACGTCACGTACGAACGGACGTAGGAGACAAACTCGACCTATTGAGCGGCAACGACAGTCCAGTCTGCCCCGATTTGCTACTCCCTGATCCACTATCTCCCTTCGTACGTCACACCTTTGCCACGCCATTTTGCGGCCGCTAAGAATGGCTGCCGTCGCTCAGCGCCGTGGGTTCACCTCCGCGGCGTTTGTGTCGGAAACACACCGAGTCCAACGCCGGACGCCGAGCGACTCCCGCGCTATTCGAAGAGGTCCAACCACCATGCCCAAGAACATCTTCAGCCGTGGCCCCAGTCGCAACATCACCCGTCACCACAAGATCGCCATGGCGGGTGTCGCCACCCTCGGCGCCGCCGCCATCGGGTTCTCCGCGGTGCCGAGCGGTGCTTCGACGAAGACCACGACGGAAGCCGCTCAGTCGGCTCCGGTGGCGTTCAGCAACCAGCAGATCAAGGACGTGAAGGCGAGCGTCACCGACCAGATGGCCGGTGCCAGCCTGAAGGCCGAGCAGATCGAGGCGAAGAAGAAGGCCGACGCCGCGGCTGCCGCCAAGAAGAAGGCCGCCGCCGAGGCGGCGAAGAAGAAGGCCGAGGCCGCGCGCGAGGCCAAGGAGGCCGCGAGCCGCGACGCCAAGCGCGCCGAGGCCAAGAAGGCCGCCAAGAAGAGCTACCCGAACAACCTCGACGGCTGGATCCGCGAGTCGCTCGACATCCTGAAGAAGCACGACATCCCCGCGTCCTACGACGGCATCCACCGCAACATCATCCGCGAGTCGTCCGGTGACCCGAAGGCCATCAACAACTGGGACATCAACGCCATCAACGGCATCCCGTCGAAGGGTCTGCTGCAGGTCATCCCGCCGACCTTCAAGACCTGGCACGTCCCCGGCACCTCCTGGGACATCTACGACCCGGTAGCCAACATCACCGCCGCCTGTAACTACGCGGCCGACAAGTACGGCTCGATGGACAACGTCGACAGCGCGTACTGAGGTAGCGCGGACCTCTGCTCGCTGAACGAGAAAACGCCGAAGGGCGGCACCCTCCTGACGAGGTGCCGCCCTTCGGGGCGTCGTACGGCGGCGCTGCGTACAGCGGTGCCTACTTGCGCATGACCTCGGGCTCGTGGCGGCGCAGGAAGCGGGCCACGAAGAAGCCGCAGAGCACGCCGAGCGCGAGCAGCGCGCCCATGTCCATGGCCCAGGCGCCGACCGTGTGCTCCCACAGCGGGTCGTTGTCCCCGGCGGTCTCCGGCGGGGCGATCTTGTTGAAGTCCAGCGTGGCGCCGGACGCGGCGACCGCCCAGCGCGACGGCATCAGGAACGAGAACTGGTTGACGCCGATCGAGCCGTGCAGCGTGAACAGGCAGCCCGTGAAGACGACCTGGATGATGGCGAACATCACCAGCAGCGGCATGGTCTTCTCGGCGGTCTTGACCAGCGACGAGATGATCAGGCCGAACATCATCGACGTGAAGCCCAGCGCCATGATCGGCACGGACAGCTCCAGCAGCGTGGCGCTGCCGAAGACCAGGCCCTCCTCGGGGATCTCCCGGCTGGAGAAGCCGATGACGCCGACCAGCAGGCCCTGGAGCACGGTGATCATGCCGAGCACGAACACCTTGGACATCAGATAGGCCGAGCGTGACAGGCCGGTCGCGCGCTCCCGCTCGTAGATGACCCGTTCCTTGATCAGCTCACGGACGGAGTTCGCCGCGCCCGCGAAGCAGGCGCCGACCGCGAGGATCAGCAGGACCGTCGTGGCGGTGCCGTTCGGGATGATCCGGCCGGTCTGCGGGTTGGCCGGGTTCGGCAGCAGGCCCTTGTCCGCGTCGATGAGCAGGCTGACCGCGCCGAGCACGGCCGGCAGGATCACCATCAGGGCGAGGAAGCCCTTGTCGGACACGATCACCGAGACATAGCGCCGCACCAGTGTGACGAACTGCGACATCCAGCCCTGTGGCTTCGGCGGCTTCATCGCCTGCATGGGCGGAACCTGTACGGACTGCGGCGCCACGGCGTCGATGTCCGCGGCGTACATCTGGTAGTGCTGCGAGCCCTTCCAGCGGCCCGCCCAGTCGTAGTCGCGGTAGTTCTCGAAGGCGGAGAAGACATCGGCCCAGGTGTCGTAGCCGAAGAAGTTCAGCGCCTCCTCGGGCGGGCCGAAGTAGGCGACGGAACCGCCCGGGGCCATCACCAGGAGCTTGTCGCAGATCGCCAGCTCGGCCACGGAGTGGGTGACGACGAGGACCGTACGGCCGTCGTCGGCGAGGCCGCGCAGCAGCTGCATGACGTCGCGGTCCATGCCCGGGTCGAGGCCTGAGGTGGGCTCGTCCAGGAAGATCAGCGAGGGCTTGGTGAGCAGCTCCAGGGCCACGGAGACGCGCTTGCGCTGGCCGCCGGAGAGGGAGGTGACCTTCTTCTCCTTGTGGATGTCGAGCTTGAGCTCGCGCAGCACCTCGTCGATACGGGCCTCGCGCTCGCGGGCCGTGGTGTCGGCCGGGAAGCGGAGCTTGGCCGCGTACTTCAGCGCCTTCTTGACGGTCAGTTCCTTGTGCAGGATGTCGTCCTGCGGGACCAGACCGATGCGCTGGCGCAGCTCGGCGAACTGCTTGTAGAGGTTCCGGTTGTCGTAGAGGACCTCGCCCTGATCGGCCGGGCGGTAGCCGGTGAGTGCCTTGAGCAGGGTCGACTTGCCGGAGCCGGACGGGCCGATGACCGCGATGAGCGACTTCTCGGGGACGCCGAAGGAGACGTCCTTGAGGATCTGCTTGCCGCCGTCGACCGTGACGGTCAGATGGCGGGCGGAGAAGGACACCTCACCGGTGTCGACGAACTCCTCGAGCCGGTCGCCGACGATGCGGAACGTCGAGTGGCCGACACCGACGACATCCGCCGGGCCGAGCAACTGCCCGCCGCCCTTGGGGATCGGCATGCCGTTGACGTACGTGCCGTTGTGCGAGCCGAGGTCGCGGATCTCCATGCGGCCGTCGGGCGTCGCGTGGAACTCGGCGTGGTGCCGGGAGACCTGCAGGTCGGAGACGACCAGCTCGTTCTCCAGGGCACGGCCGATGCGCATCACGCGGCCGAGGGAGAACTGGTGGAAGGTGGTGGGGCTGCGGTCGCCGTGGGCCGGCGGCGCCCCCGCGGCGCCGCCGGGGGCCTGCTGCTGCGGGCTGTTCCCGCCCGGCAGAAGCGTCCACTC
>NZ_JBSHKH010000194.1:0-10938 GCF_053643595.1 Streptomyces sp. NPDC055506
GCGGTACGCAGAAGCCGCACTGCACGGCGCCGCAGCGCGCGAGCGCCCGCTGGACGTCCGAGGGCTGCCCTTCCTCGGCCAGGCCCTCGACGGTACGGACCTCGCTGCCGGCGGCGGTCACGGCCGGGACCAGGCAGGACGCGACGAGCCGCCCGTCGACCTGGACGTTGCACGCCCCGCACTCGCCCTGCGAGCAGCCGTCCTTGGCGCCGGCCAGGCCGAGCCGCTCGCGCAGCACGTACAGCAGGGACTCGCCGATCCACGCGTCGGTGACGGGGCGGTCGGTGCCGTTGACGCGCAGGACGTAGGAGGCGAGGGGGTGTTCCTCCTGCGGGAGGGCGGGCGCGTCCTGGGATGCGGGGGCCGCGTCGTCCGGGGCGCCGGAGGGGTCCTGCGGTGCCGGGTCGTCCGGGGTCTCGCCGTCGGCGGCCTCCGGTCCGGCGTCCGTGTCCGCGTCCGCCATGGCGGGGAGGGGCACGGCGACCGGCTCGGCGGGGTCGTCGGCGCCCGCTGCGGCGCCCGGGGCGTCCTCGGCGGGCCCGTCGGCCTCACCGGCCTCACCGGTCCCGGGAGCGGCCTGTGAGGCGTCCTGGACGGCCTCCGGGGGCGCGGCTGGGTCGACGTGTTCGGCGTGTGTCTCGTACGGCTGGGCGGGCGCGGAGGGCGCGGGGTGCTCGTCCGGGTGTCCGGCGGGGCGGCCGGACGGTTCCGGTGCGTGACCGGGTACGCCGGACGGCTCCGCCGCGTGCCCGGGGCCGTGCTCGCCCCTGTGATCGGCCCCGTGCTCGCCGCCGACCCCGTGATCGCCGCCGTGCTCGACACCGTGCCCGACTCGATGGCCGGCGAAGCCCGACGGCTCCGGCGCATGACCGAGCCCCCCGGGCTGAGGTGCGTGGCCACTGCCCGGCGCCTGGTGCGTCGGGTCCGTCTCCTGCGGCAGGGGCCCGGCGGGCGGCTCCTCCGGGGCGTGCGTGCTCTGGTCCGGCGCGTACGCGGCGGCCGGTCCGGCGAGCCCCTGCGGCCCGTGGCCCTGCTCGTGTTCCCGCGGGTAGCCCGGTCCGGCCTGCTCCTGCCCCGGGGCGTCCTGCTGGGCCTGCTGTCCCCACGGCTCGCCCGCCGCCTGGGTCGCCCACGGTGCGGGCGCGCCGCCCGGCAGCGTGGCCGGCGGGTTGCCGCCGCCCCACTGCTCGACCAGCGAGGAGGTGGTGAACTCGCCCGACTCGTCCGGAAGGTCGCCCCCGGCGACGGGGATGGACCACTGCCCGGTCACGTCATGGCCGGGCGCGGGCTCCGCCGCCGCGGCCTCCTCGAAGGTCCACTGCCCGGTGGCTCCCGGGTTGTACGTGAACCGGTCGTCGCCGCCGTGCTGCCCCGCCCCGGAGTCGGAGCCGTACGGCGTACCGGAGCCGTAGGGCGCATCGGAACCGTAGGGCGCATCGGAACCGTACGGCGTGTCGGAGCCGTACGGCGGCTGCTCGGCGACCTCGTGGCCCTGCTGCTGGTGCGCCGCGTGCGGGTCGTGCCACTGAGCGCCGTCGACGGGCGCTCCGGGCACCGGCCACCCGCCCGTGGCGGCCGGGTCGGTTCCGGCGGTCGTGGCGGGGTCGACCGTTATCTGCGGCGGTACGTAGCCGTGGCCGGGCGCGGCGAGGGGGCTGTCGGCGGCCAGCAGGGCGTCGATACCCCCCTCGGGGAGCTCGACGAAGGCGGTGGCGCCGTCGTCGTACTCGCCTTGGGGCAGCGGGTCCCAGCGGCTGCCGCCCCGGGGTGTGCCCTGTCCGTGCTGGTCGTCGGTCACGACAGCGCCCTCCCCAGTGCTCGTCGGGCCAGCGCGGCGACGGTGCGCCGCAGGTGCAGTACGGCGGGCGGAAGCTGCGGTACGGAGCCGTCCTCGGCCGGGGCCGCGTCGGGGATGCAGGCCGTGGCGACGTACTCCCCGAAGGCGTTCAGCGCCTCCGGAACGATCGCGCGGTTGTTGTCCCAGTCGATGAGCCGGCCGACCCACTCCTCGGCCTCGAGGGGCCGCAGCGCCATCGGCGCTATGGCGCCCACCGCGCAGCGCACACCCCGGCGCGCGGGGTCCAGGACCAGGGCCACGGACGCCACCGCGCGCCCGGGGCCGGTGCGGCCGGTCGCCTTCAGGAAGACCTGCGGGGCGTGCAGCAGCGGCACGCGCACGTAGCCGATGAGTTCACCGGCGCGCAGCATGTCCATCCCGGCCAGCAGGTGCGACACCGGGATCTCCCGGCGGGCTCCGCCCGGGCCCGCGATGATCAGTGTCGCCTCCAGGGCGGCCAGGACCGGCAGCGCGTCACCGGTGGGGGCGGCCGAGGCGATGTTGCCGCCCAGGGTGCCCGCGTTGCGGATGTGCGGCGGGCCCGCGGCGCGCGCGGCGGCGGCCAGCGCCGGGATCAGGGCCGCGAAGTCGGGGCGTCCCATGCGCGCGTGGGTGAGGCCCGCGCCGAGCAGCGCGTGACCGTCCTGGTACTGCCAGCCGCGGATCTCGCTGATCCGGCCGAGTCCCACCAGCGCGGCGGGCCTGAGCTGCCCGGAGTTGACGGAGGCCATCAGGTCGGTGCCGCCCGCGACGGGCACGGCCGCGGGCACGGCGGTGAGCGCCGCCACGGCCTCGTCCAGCGTCGTGGGCAGCGTGACGGCCTGCGCCGCCTGCGGTGCGTGCGTGGTCAAACCGGCTGCCCCTTCCCGCTGCCCCACCTGGTCCCACCTGTGCTGCCGTACGGTACGTGCTGACAGGGCGGACGTGGCAACTCTGGCACATCTTGGCGAGAGCCGAAGACACGGGTCCGCTAGGAGGCATTCGCCCACCTCACCGGGGAGATGGTCCGTTTTCGCACGGGTTCACCAATGCATGCCGATTGGCACTTTCGGTGACCCTTGTGCGCATTTTCCGTGGCCTGTTCGAGCTGTTCGGTACCCGCGAGCGGTCCTACCGGTGGGGCGGCGCGCCGTCGATCGGGCGCCCCAGCACCCCTGGACGCCGCTGCCAGGGCAGCGGCCCGGCGGGGGGCCGGTAGCCGACGCCCAGGGCGTCGAGCCGCCGGTAGTGGGCCGTCATCCGGTGCTCGAAGCCGTCGAAGTCCCGTTCCGCCGGGGCGGGCAGGGCGCTCCAGGCGACCTCGGCGAAGGCCGCCAGCCGGGGGAACGCCTGGTAGTCCACGCGCGCCTGGTCCTCCATCACCTCGGTCCACAGGTTGGCCTGGGTGCCCAGCACGTGCCGGGCCTCCTCGGGCGTCAGCTCCGGCGGCACGGGCTCGAACCGGTAGACGTCCTCCAGGGTGCGCACCCACCCGATCGGTACCGGCTCGTCGGGGCCCGGGTCCTGACGGTGGTCCAGATACACCTGCTGCTCGGGGCACATGACCACGTCGTGGCCGGCCCGCGCGGCGGCGATGCCTCCGGCGTAGCCACGCCAGGAGGACACGGCCGCGCCCTTCGCCAGCCCGCCCTCCAGGATCTCGTCCCAGCCGATCAGCCGTCGCCCGCGCGCGGAGAGCCACGCGTCGAAGTGCCCGATGAACCAGGACTGGAGCTCGTCCTCGCCCGCGAGCCCCAGTTCCCTGATGCGCGCCTGGGCGGTCTCCGACCGCCGCCACTGGTCCTTGGGGCATTCGTCGCCGCCGATGTGGACGAACTCCGACGGGAACAGCTCGAGGACTTCCTCGAAGACGCCCTCGTAGAAGCGCAGGGTGTTGTCAGTGGGGGCGAGTACGTTCGGGTTGATTCCCCAGGTGTCCCAGACGGAGAGGGCGGTGGTGTCGATGACGTCGGTGTTGCCGAGTTCCGGGTACGCGGCGATGGCGGCCTGCGAGTGGCCGGGTACGTCGATTTCGGGGACGACGGTGATATGCCGCTCGGCGGCGTAGGCGACGATCTCCCGGATGTCGTCCCGGGTGTAGTAGCCGCCGTGCGGCTTCTCCTCCCACAGCGGCGAGGCGCGGTGGCCGGTTTTCGTACGGGCCCGCCAGGAGCCGATCTCCGTCAGCCGCGGATGCCGCTCGATCTCGATGCGCCAGCCCTGGTCGTCCGTCAGATGGAAGTGGAAGACGTTGAGTTTGTGCGCCGCCATCAGATCGAGGTAACGCAGGACGCCTTCCTTGGGCATGAAGTGCCGGGCGACGTCGAGCATCAGGCCGCGCCAGCGGAATCGGGGCGCGTCCTCGATCGTGAGGTACGGCACGGACCGGGCGTGGTCAGGGCCGAGCGGGGCCCTGCGGTACGCGTCGGGGCCGAGGAGCTGCCGCAGCGTCTGCGCGCCCCAGAAGACACCGGCCGCGCTGCCGCCCTCGATGAGGATGCCGCCGACGTCGCTGACGAGGCGGTACTCCTCGGGACCGAGTCCGGGGTCGAGCCGGAGCCCGATGCCGTCGCCGCCGGGTTCGCGTCCTTCGTGGAGGGGCAGGCCGGTGGCCTGGCCGAGGGCGGTGCGCAGCCAGCGGCCGACGCCCTCCGTCCCGGGGCCGGAGCGGAGCCGGGAGTTCGCCGTCAGCCGCACCGCGCCGGAGCCGGTGGTGGCGGTGGTGGCGATGTCGCGGGGTGCCGGAATCAGATCGGTCACGTCAGTCCTTCACCGCTCCGCCCAGTCCGGAGACCAGGCGCCGCTGTACGAGTACGAAGAAGACCAGGACCGGGATCGTCATCACCGTGGAGGCGGCCATGACGCCGCCCCAGTCCGGGTCGTCGGGCTTGTAGAAGACCAGCAGCGCCATCGGCAGCGTCGACTGGGAAGTGTCACTGATGATGAACGACTTGGCGAAGAGGAAGTCGTTCCAGGCGGAGATGAAGGAAAACACGCTGGTGGCCACGAGACCCGGCAGGACGAGGGGGAAAAGGATCTGCCAGAGGAATCGCGCCCGGCTCGCCCCGTCGATGTACGCGGCCTCCTCCAGCGCCTCCGGAACGCCTTTCACGAACCCCCGCAGCATCCAGATCGCGAAGGGCAGCGAGAAGGCGATGTGGGGCAGGATCAGCGAGCCGAGCGT
Organism: Streptomyces sp. NPDC055506; assembly: GCF_053643595.1. NCBI lineage: Bacteria > Bacillati > Actinomycetota > Actinomycetes > Kitasatosporales > Streptomycetaceae > Streptomyces > Streptomyces sp. NPDC055506. The sequence goes on from NZ_JBSHKH010000194.1 coordinate 5,001, forward strand.
GTTCAGCTGGCCGAAGTCCCGCATGAGGAAGAAGAGGGGGATCGTGAGGGCTTCCACGGGCACCATCTGGGCCACCAGAAACATGATCAGCAGGGTGGTCCTCAGGCGGAAGCGGAATCGTGTCACGGCGGTCGCGGCGAGAAACGCGATCAGCGCGGAGGCGATCACGACACAGCTCGCGACGACGAGGCTGTTGAGGAAGTAACGGCCGAATTCCTGCTGCCCGAAGACCCGCCGGAAGGAATCCAGGGAGGGCGCGAGAGTCCACGGCCGGGGCTCGCTCGACTCGATCTCCCCGGCCGGTTTGAAGGCGCTGAGCACCATCCAGTAGAGGGGGAAGGCGACGACGACCGCGATCAGCAGGGCCGAGGCCTCGGCGGCGAGCCGCCCCGGGCGGCGGACTCGAGTGCGTAGAAGATTCACAGTTTTTCCCCCTGCCGGCGCAGCAGCCGCAGATACACCAGCGTGACGGCGAGCAGGATCAGCAGCATCACGATGCCGATCGCCGAGCCGAGGCTGTACTGCGAGGACGCGAACGCCTGCTGGTAGGCGTAGACGTTGAGGACCAGGTTCTGGCCCGCGATGCCGCCGCCGTTCGTCATGACGTAGATCTGGGTGAACACCTTGAAGTCCCAGATGACCGACTGGATGGTGACGACGACCAGGATCGGCCGGAGCATCGGGGCGAGTACGGAGCGCCAGATACGCCACTGCGAGGCGCCGTCCAGGGCGGCGGCCTCCAGGACCTCGGAGGGCACGGCGCGGATACCGGCGTACACGGTCACCATCACGAACGGGAAGGAGCACCACACCACTTCGAGCAGGACGAGGAAGAAGGCGCTGATCCGCCCGTACGTCCATGAGTGGTCGCCGAGGCCCAGCATCCGGTTGACCGGGCCGAAGTCCGGGTCGAAGAGGAACAGCCAGACCGTGGAGCCGGTGACGGCCGGGGTCGCCCACGCGCCCAGCGCGGCCAGCATCAGCGCGAGCCTCGGTACGGCCCGCACGCGAGTGAGGAGCACGGCGAGGGCGCAGCCGACCGCGAGCGTGGAGACGACGCAGGCCGCCGCGAACAGCACGGTGGCGAGCAGCACCTGCCAGAACTGCGGGTCCCCGAACAGCTCGGCGTAGTTCGCGAACCCCTGGAACGTGGCCGGTTCGCCGCCGCTGACCTGGGCCTGGGTGTACTCGAAGAACGAGATCAGGCCGAGTTGATAGATGGGGTAGACGAGCAGCCCGCCGAGCACGACGAGCGCGGGCGCGAGATACAGCCACGGCGTCCAGCCGCCGGAGGCGCCGACGGCTCTGCCGGGCGCGGCCCGTCGCGCCCCCGGCCGCCCGCTCCGCGCCCCGCCGCCGACCGTGCCCGAAGGCCGGCGCGGCGGACCCACGCCCTCCTCGGCGCGGGCCTCGCCGGAAAGATCCCCGGCCGCCCCGGCCGGGCCGCCGGGCGCCGCGCCGACGCTCGCGGGAGCGGGAGCGGGAGCCGAAGCCGAACCGGGAGCCGAAGCCGAACCGGGAGCCGAAGCCGAACCGGGAGCCGAAGCCGAAGCCGGAGCCGGAGCCGGAGCGGCAGGGCCGCCTTGCAGCTCACGTGCGGCTCCCGCCGAGGCCTTCCCGACCGGACCGCCGGCCGCCCCAGCGGGCTCCGCAGGGCTCGCCCGATCGACTCCTGCCCCATCGGACCCGACAGGACCGCCCCCCGCCCCAGCAGTTCCCGCCGAGCCGGCACCAGGCGGATCGACCCCGGCGGCGTCGGTCCCGGCCCGGCCGGCTTCCGCCGATTCCGTACGGTCGTTCATCCGGCTCACCCGGCGGAGCCGAACGCGGTGTTCATCTTCTTCGCGGCGGCCTCGGAGGCGGCGGGCACGTCCTTCTTGCCCGCGATGACCTCCTGGAACATCGTCGGCAGGACGAGCGAGGAGTCGATCTGGGCCCAGGCGGGTGAGGCGGGGACGAACTTGGTGCCGGCCGAGAGCGTCCGCACGAAGGGCTTCACGAAGGGCTCCTCGGTCGCGACCTGCTGCCGTACGTCCGTGAAGGTCGGCAGGAAGCCCATCGCGCCGAAGAGCTCGGTCTGCGTCTTCTTGGAGGCGAGCTGTTCCATCAGCTCGACCGCGAGCGTGCGGTGCGAGGTGCTCTTCAGAACGCCGATGTTGTTGCCGCCGGCGAAGGCGGGAGCGATCGAGCCGGACTTCACACCCGGCAGCGGGACGACGGCGTACTTGCCCTTGACCTTCCCGGCCTCGACGGCGGTGTGGCTGAAGTCGCCGCCGATCGCCATCCCGGCCTTCCCGGCGGCGAAGGCGGAGATCGTGTCGTTGCCGCCCATGCCCGCGCACTTGGCGGCCGGACAGTTGTCGTCGCCGAAGAGGGACGTGTACGCCTTGATGCCCTTCTGGGCCTCGGGGCTGTCGATGCCGGAGGCGTACGAACCGCCCTTGCCGTTGGCGAGTTCACCGCCGTTGGCCCAGACGAACGGCATCGCGCCGTAGGTGTAGGCGCCGCCGACGACGAGCCCGTAGAGGTCGGGCTTCGCGGCGCGGATCGCGCGGGCGGTGGAGGCGAGTTCGTCCATCGTCTTGGGGGGCTTGAGACCCAGCTCCTCGAAGACGTCCGTGCGGTAGTACAGGGCGCGGACGCCGACGTAGAACGGGGCGCCGTACATCTTGCCGTCCACCGTCACCGACTGCTTCGCGGTCGGGTCGGTGTCCTTCGCCTCGCTCCAGTCCCCGAAGTCCTGCGTGACGTCGAGGAGTCCGCCGTCCTTCACATAGCCGGCCGTGTCGGTGTTGCCGTACTCCATGACGTCGGGAGCGGAGGCGGGGTCGTTGAAGGCGGCCTTGACGCGCTGGGCGCGGGTGTCGATCGGGATGTACTCGACGTTGACCTCGGTGCCCTTGTGGGCCTTCTCGAAGGCGGCGACGACCGAGTCGACGACCTTCTCCTTGGGGGTGTTGCCGACCTCCTGGAAGAGCCAGACACGCAGCGCGCCGGTCTTCTCGTCCTTGTCGGAGGAGGAGTTACTGGAGGTCTGGGGTGCGCAGGCGGTGGCCAGCAGGGCGGCGAGCGCCGTGAGCCCGGCAAAACGGACGGACAGCTTCATGAAGTGATCCTCCGAGGAGTGTTGCAACATGCGCAATGAAGGTTTCGCTGTGCACAACACATCGGAGGCTAGGGACTGCATGAACACGACCACAAGAGGTCTCAACCACTCTGTGACCGGCAGACGCGTCCCGCGCAACGCCCGGACAGCACAAAAGCCTCCAGGGCACGCAAAACGCACCCTGGAGGCCTTGGCCGCACGGGCCTGGCGCTACTTGTCGCCCTTGCCCTTGTCGTCGTCGCCGGAGCCCATGGACTCGTAGATCTCCTTGCACATGGGACACACGGGGTACTTCTTCGGGTCGCGGCCCGGCACCCACACCTTGCCGCACAGCGCCACGACGGGGGTGCCGTCGAGGGCGCTCGCCATGATCTTGTCCTTCTGGACGTAATGGGCGAAGCGCTCGTGGTCACCGTCACCGTGCGAGGTCTGCGGCGTCGGCTCTACGAGGGTCCCCGTACCAGTCCCGCGCTCGGGCTCGAGAGTGCTCATACGCCCCAGGGTACTGAAGCTCACACGCATCAGTTGAGCGAAGGGTCGTCCGGATACGTCGCCACCATCGCCAGCTCGCCCCGCTGGCGGCGCAGGACCTCGCGCCAGAGCCGCTCGGGACACGGCGACGAGACATCGCCCGGCTCCGACTCCACGACGTACCACGCGCCGTCCACCAGCTCGTCCTCCAGCTGGCCCGGGCCCCAGCCGGCGTACCCCGCGAAGATCCGCAGGGAGCCGAGGGCGGAGGCCAGCAGCTGCGGCGGGGCCTCCAGATCGACCAGGCCGATCGCGCCGTGCACCCGACGCCAGCCCAGCGGGCCGGCCTCCCCGGACGCGCCGCCGGGTACGACCGCGACCCCGAGGGCCGAGTCCAGCGAGACCGGACCGCCCTGGAAGACGACGCCCGGCTCGCCGGCGAGGTCCCCCCAGCCCTCCAGGATGTCGTTCACATCCACCGGGGTGGGGCGGTTGAGGACGACACCGAGGGAGCCCTCCTCGTCGTGGTCGAGGAGCAGCACGACCGCGCGGTCGAAGTTCGGGTCCGCCAGGGCGGGGGTGGCCACGAGCAACCGCCCTGTGAGCGAGGACACCTCGGTCATGCCAGACATGATCCCGCATCTTCCCTCCGTGTGGGGAGGCAATGCGGGGACGCGAGGGTACCCAGCTCAGGGCGCACCGGTGCGTTCCACGCGCACGGAAGTGACCGTGACCCCATGTGCCCGGCACGGAACGGTTCGTGTTGTGACAGAGCTATGACGTGTCTGGGTCTGACTCAGGCTTACAGAAGGGGGGTGGAGGGCGATTACCCTTTCCCTTCTGACCCCTGCCCGACTCCACGGAACGCGAGATTCATGACCGTCAACGACGATGTCCTGCTTGTCCACGGCGGAACCCCGCTGGAGGGTGAGATCCGTGTCCGCGGTGCGAAGAACCTCGTGCCGAAGGCCATGGTGGCAGCGCTGCTGGGCAGCGCTCCGAGCCGGCTGCGCAATGTTCCGGACATCCGTGACGTGCGGGTCGTGCGGGGTCTGCTGCAGCTGCACGGTGTGACGGTCCGTCCGGGGGACGAACCGGGTGAACTGGTGATGGACCCGACGCGCGTGGAGAGCGCCAACGTCGCTGACATCGATGCCCACGCCGGTTCGAGCCGCATCCCGATCCTGTTCTGCGGTCCGCTGCTGCACCGTCTCGGCCACGCCTTCATTCCCGGCCTCGGCGGCTGCGACATCGGCGGCCGGCCCATCGACTTCCACTTCGACGTGCTGCGGCAGTTCGGCGCGCGCATCGAGAAGCGGGAGGACGGGCAGTACCTGGAGGCGCCGCAGCGGCTGCGCGGTACGAAGATCCGGCTGCCGTACCCGTCCGTCGGCGCGACCGAGCAGGTGCTGCTGACGGCGGTCCTCGCGGAGGGCGTCACGGAGCTGTCCAACGCGGCCGTCGAGCCGGAGATCGAGGACCTGATCTGCGTTCTGCAGAAAATGGGCGCGATCATCGCGATGGACACCGACCGGACGATCCGCATCACCGGTGTGGACAAGCTCGGCGGGTACACCCACCACGCCCTGTCGGACCGGCTGGAGGCCGCGTCCTGGGCGTCGGCTGCGCTGGCGACCGAGGGCAACGTCTACGTCCGCGGCGCGCAGCAGCGCTCGATGATGACGTTCCTGAACACCTACCGGAAGGTGGGCGGGGCCTTCGAGATCGACGACGAGGGCATCCGCTTCTGGCACCCCGGCGGCCAGCTGAAGTCCATCGCGCTGGAGACGGACGTCCACCCCGGCTTCCAGACCGACTGGCAGCAGCCGCTGGTGGTGGCCCTGACCCAGGCCACGGGCCTGTCCATCGTCCACGAGACGGTCTACGAGTCCCGCCTGGGCTTCACGTCCGCCCTGAACCAGATGGGCGCGCACATCCAGCTCTACCGTGAGTGCCTGGGCGGCTCCGACTGCCGCTTCGGCCAGCGCAACTTCCTCCACTCGGCCGTCGTCTCGGGCCCGACCAAGCTCCAGGGCGCCGACCTGGTCATCCCCGACCTCCGCGGCGGCTTCTCCTACCTCATCGCCGCCCTCGCGGCCCAGGGCACCTCCCGAGTCCACGGCATCGGCCTCATCAACCGCGGCTACGAGAACTTCATGGAGAAGCTCATGGAACTCGGCGCGAAGGTCGAACTCCCCGGCAAGGCGCTGGGCTGACCTCACCCGGGCCCCACACCCGCCCGGCCGACACCCGCGGGGGTTCATATCCCCCCGGGACGGCCGTAAAGGTGGAACTGCCGGGCGAGGCGCTCGGATAGGCCTCCGTATACGCCGATGGGGCGGTCACCCGAACTCGGGTGAC
>NZ_JBSHKH010000195.1:0-10853 GCF_053643595.1 Streptomyces sp. NPDC055506
GTCCTTGATCGAGCACTTGTTGCCGATGGCGGGGTTGAACGCGCCGATGAAGTTGACCGAGTTGCCGCAGATATTCGCATCGATGTCGATGGGGATCTGTACGACGTTGCCGGAGAGGAAGCCGGGGCTGCCGATGGCGATGGCTTCGGCCTCCGCGTCAGCGCTGGCCGTACCGGCACAGGCCAGCAGGGCGGCACAGGCCAGGCCGAACGCGGCGGTCACACGTGTGCGCATGGGAGAGCTCCTGTCGGTCGAAGGGGACACGTGTGTCCACCGTCGCCCGGGGTACGGCGGGGCGACATCGGTGAGCGTCCGAACGGGGGGCCGGGCTCTCACCGGGCCGGAACCACGCCCTCCGGATGCACGCCGCGCTCCCGCGGGGAATGGTGATAGCGGACCCGTTTTTCAGCACCGGGGCCGCCCCAGCGATCCGGACCCTAGGAGCAGAGAACATGTCGACGTCACAGCCCCCCGCGTCCCGGCCGCCCGAGGACCGCGCCACCCCGGACCGCCTGCTCCACGCCCGCACCGGCACCGACGTGTCGCCGGAGGATCTCGTCCTCGCCTCGGGCAAGGACCTCACCCCGCACAACCTCGAATGGGCCAGGCGCAAGCTGGCGGCCGAGGGGCCCGCCGCGCTCGAGAAGCTGCTGCCGTAGCCGACGGTCCCCCGGCGTCCGCCGGGGGACCTCCCGGCCGCGGGCGGTTCACGCCCTGTCGTCGTCCCCGGGCAGGGTGCTGTCGTCCTCCACCACGTGCACGGCGGCCTCCTCGGCGCCGGCCGCTCCGCCGTCGATGCCGAGGTCGGTCGCGACGGTCTCCTTCGTGGTGTCGGCGTGGGCGCCCTCGTCCGGGGCGACCAGACGGCCGGCGCGGGCGGTGCCCGCCTCCGGGTCGACCGGTTCGCCGTCGCTGTCGGGGCTGTCGCCCACGTCGTCCCGGACCGGTTCGGCCGACACGTCGGGGACCTCCTGGGACAGCCGCTCGTCGAGGGTCTCGCCCTCGTGCTGCTCGGCGGCGGTGGTGCCGCTCTTGGTGACGCCCAGCGGCTTCTCCGGCGGGGAGTAGCCCTCGTCGAGGGTGTCGTCGTAGGTCCGCTCGTCGACGGCGTCCTGCAGATCCAGCGGTGCGGCGTCCGCCTGCTCCTCGTTGGTCCCGGTGGGCTGGTACGCGTCGTCCGCCATCGGTTCGGGGCGCATCGGTTCCGTGCCCATCACTTCTGCCTCCCTGTCGCGCGCTGCGGCGACTCGTCGGTCTCAGGTGCCCGTTCCGCGTTTCCCGATCGGCGGGCTCGTAACCTCGGCGGCCGCCGCCGTCCCGCCGCACCCCGGATCCGGCGGGTGCGCAGCGGTCCCTCAGGGGCCGTCCCGCCGCGGCCGCGGTGCGACACGGACGTCCAGGTCCGAGATCCGGTGGACGGGCCAGGCCCGGGCATAGCGGGGCGGGGTGCCGTCGGCCGGTGCGATGTGGGCGACCGGGACCTGGTCGGCGGTGCGCAGGATGGCTCCCGTGGTGGTGTTCTCGTTGTTGCCGGAGGTCGCGCCCGAGGAGCAGCCCGTGTAGTAGCCGATCGGGATGGCCTCGTGGCCGGTGAGCAGGCAGGGCGGGCGGACGCCGAGCCGGTGCAGGGCGTCGGCGGTGCGGTCCCAGTCGCGGCGGTTCTCGGTGTTGCGGGACACGGCCCCGTTCAGGACGGCGAGCTGCGCCGCCAGGTGTCCGGCCAGCCCGAGCGCGACCAGCGTGGCGACCACCGGCCGCCAGGTGCCGCGCGGGGTCCTGACCAGGTGCCACAGGGCGTCGGCGACCGGGATCGCGAGCAGGGCGTAGGCGGGCGTGAGGAAGCGGGGTGCCGCGTAGCCGATCATGAAGAGGTACGGCAGCGCGGCCGTGGTGGCGCAGGCCAGCGGGACGAGGGTCCGCCCCAGGCGCCGCGCCCGGGCCGCGACGAGCAGTCCGAGGCCGGCCAGTACGGGCAGGACGAACCACCAGATGAGGACCAGGGGGTTGGGCATCGGGCCGGTGCACGGCCGGCACAGTGCCCGGCCGCCGAGGCTGCGCAGCTGGTCGTCGACGGCGAAGTACCAGCCCAGTCCGCCCTGGATGCGGGAGGCCTCCGACAGGCGCTCCCCCAGGCCGCCGTGGCCGACGTAGGCCTCGATCACCCATGGGACGGCGCCGGCGGCGAGGCCCGCCAGGAGGGCGAGGAGCAGGCGCCGGTGGCGGCCGCCCCGCAGGCGCGCCAGGGCGAGGACGAGCAGCGGCACGGTCACGTAGACCGCGTCGGTGGGCCGCATCCACGCCATGAGCGCGGCGCCGGCGGCGACCCCCCACAGGGCTGCCCGGGCGGAACGTTCCCGCCGGGCCCGCAGGAAGCAGCCCGCGCAGATCAGCGCGCCGATCGCCACCCAGTAGTTGGGCATGGCCTGCGGACCGTAGAAGAGGGTCACCCACAAGGAGGCGAAGAGGGCGCCGCCGACCACCAGGACACGGGTCGGGAACAGGCCCCGCCAGGCGCGCAGGGCCAGGTACAGGCCGAGGCCGGACAGCAGGGCGAGGTAGACGCGCAGCAGCGGGACGGATGTCGACCAGGACGCCACCGGTGCCACGAGCAGCGAGACGCCCCGGGAACGCGGGGCGCTGAAGAAGGCCGCCGGGGTGTCGGGGGTAACCTGGCTGACGTAGACGATCTCGTCCCAGCCGAGACCCAGCACGGGCCGGACCAGGGCGAGTTGAGCCAGCGTGAAGACGGCCGCCACCGCGGCGAGCGCCCGGTTCCCACGGACTCCCCGGGGCGCGCCCGGCCCGGCCGTCTGTTCGCGTCTTCGCCTGCGAACCAGGATGGCGTTCGAGCCGTCGGTCATGTTCCGCCCCTTGCCCTATTGTCCTAAAACCTGACAAACATGGACAAACTAACGCGCGGGGTAGAGGATCGCAGGGCGGAATACGGCCAAGTGCCTGACGCGAAGTGAGCGTCAGCGGGCGTTCGGGGCCCGGTGCGGGGGCTGGCTCGGGGCCGGACGTGGTGTGAGCGGGGGCACGGTCAGGGTCACCGGGGCGTCCTCACTCACCGTCAGCTCGGTGCCGTGGTGATGGAGCGTCAAGGGCGGGCCGGAACTCAGGGTGTAGGTGGCGCGGTCGGCGGCCAGCTCCACGCGCAGGCACCGGCCGAGGAATCCCACCGTGAAGGCCAGCCGGCTGAACCGCTCGGGCAGCCGCGGCGCGAACCGCAGGGTCCCGTCGGCGCACCGCATGCCGCCGAACCCGGCGACCAGCGCCATCCAGGTACCGGCCAGCGAGGCGATGTGCAGTCCGTCGCGGGTGTTGTGCTCCAGGTCCCCCAGGTCCATCAGCGCGGCCTCGGTCGTGTAGGCGTAGGCCAGGTCCAGATGGCCCGCCCGGGCGGCCATGACGGCCTGGACGCACGCCGACAGGGAGGAGTCCCGCACGGTCAGCGGCTCGTAGTAGGCGAAGTTGCGGGCGATCTGTTCCTCGGCGTCGCCGTCGAAGGACTCCTCGAACCAGCTGCCGCACGTGTACATCGCCAGCACCAGGTCCGCCTGCTTGATCACCTGCTTGCGGTACAGGTCGAAGTAGGGGAAGTGGAGCATCAGCGGGTACTGGTCCGGGCCCGTGCTCGCGAAGTCCCAGCGCTGGTAGCGGGTGAAGCCGGCGTGCTGTTCGTGCACGCCGAGTTCCTCGTTGTAGGGGACGTGCATGGCCTCGGCGGCGTCCCGCCAGGCGGCGCTCTCCTCCTCGTCGGCGCCGAGCCGGGCCGCCTCGTCGGGGTGCCGTTTGCAGGCGTCGGCGGCGGCCAGCAGGTTCGCCCGGGCCATGAGGTTGGTGTACGTGTTGTCGTCGGCTATGGCGCTGTACTCGTCCGGTCCGGTGACGCCGTCGATGTGGAAGGCGCCCCGGTCGTCGTGGTGGCCGAGGGAGCGCCACAGCCGGGCGGTCTCCACCAGCAGCTCCACGCCGACCTCGCGTTCGAACCGCTCGTCGCCGGTGACCGCCACGTACCGCACGACGGCGTCCGCGATGTCGGCGCCCACGTGGAAGGCGGCCGTGCCGGCCGGCCAGTAGGCGGAGCCTTCCGAGCCCTCGATGGTGCGCCAGGGGAACGCGGCGCCGCCGAGGCCGAGTTGGGCCGCGCGCTCCCGCGCGGCCGGCAGGGTGTCGAGGCGCCAGCGCAGTTCCTCGGCGGCCGCCTGCGGGGCTGTGTAGGTCAGCAGGGGCAGGACGAACGCCTCGGTGTCCCAGAAGGCGTGGCCGTCGTAGCCGGAGCCGGTGAGCCCCTTGGCGGGTATGGCGCGCTGTTCGGCACGGGCGCCGGCCTGGAGGACGTGGAACAGGGCGAAGCGGACGGCCTGCTGGATCTCCTCGTCGCCGTCGATCTCGACATCGGCACGGCCCCAGAAGTCGTCGAGGTAGGACCGCTGGTCCTCCAGCAGCCCCCGCCAGCCGCTGTGCGCGGCCGCCGCCAGTGCCGCCTCGACCTGGTCGCTCATCGCGGGCCGGGAGCGGACACCGGACCAGCCGTGCGCGACCAGCTTCTCCACGCGCAGCCGCTCCCCCGGCTCCAGCACCGAGGTGACGGTCAGCCGGGCCACGTCCACGTTGCTCTCGCTGCTCGTCGTGGTCCGTTCGGGGCCGGTGACGACGTGGTCGGCGGCGACGGCAACCCTCAGGCCGCTGCGGCGGGTGCGGTGGACCAGGCGCAGCCGGCTGCCCGAGGCGAGGTCCTCCTCGGGTTCGAGCGGCGACTTCAGGGCCTTGGCGGCGCGCGGGTCGCCGTCCGGCTCGGGCAGGCTCTCGTTGGCGACCAGCTCCGACTGGACGACGACGCGGGTACGGCTGTCGACGGGCTCCACCTCGTACGCCACGGCGGCGATCGCGCGCTGGGTCAGGGACACCAGCCGCGTGGAGCGCACACGGACGGTGGACCCGGCCGGGGAGGTCCACTCGCAGACCCGTTCCAGCACGCCCCGCCTGAGGTCCAGGGTCCGTTCATGGGTGACGAGCCGTCCGTAGCGCAGGTCGAACGGCTCGTCGTCGACCAGGAGGCGCAGCACCTTGCCGTTGGTGACGTTGATGGACGTCTGGCCGGACTCCGGGTAGCCGTAGCCGGCCTCGGCGTAGGGCAGCGGGTGCAGTTCGTGGACGCCGTTGAGGTAGGAACCGGGCAGGCCGTGCGGTTCGCCCTCGTCGAGGTTGCCGCGCCAGCCGATGTGCCCGTTGGACAGGGCGAACACGGACTCGCTCTGGGCCAGGAGGTCGAGGTTGAGTTCCGTCTCGCGCACGGTCCACGGCTCGACGGCGTACGCCCGCTGCTCGATCACTCCCGGCCTCCCAGCTCGTCGAGGTCCCGCACCACCACGTCGGCGCCGTGCTTGTACAGCGCGTCGGTCTGTCCGACGCGGTCGACGCCGACGACGTATCCGAAGCGGCCCGCCCGGCCCGCGTCCATGCCGGCCAGGGCGTCTTCGAAGACGGCGGCCTCTGCCGGTTCGATGCCCAGGTCCTCGGCGGCGGCCAGGAACGTGTCGGGGCGCGGTTTGCCCGGCAGCTCGCGCTCGGCGGCGACCACACCGTCGATCCGTACGTCGAAGAAGTGCTCGGCGCCGATCGCGCGCAGCACGTCCCGGCAGTTGGCGCTGGAGGAGACGATGGCCGTGCTCATGCCGTGGGCGCGGACGGCCTCCAGATAGCGCAGGGTGCCGTCGTAGGCCTCGACTCCGTCGGTGCGGATCTTCTCCAGGACCAGTTCGTTCTTGCGGTTGCCGAGCCCGTGCACGGTCATCGCGCCCGGTGGGTCGTCAGGGTTTCCGTCAGGCAGGTCGATGTCCCGGGAGGCGAGGAACGTACGTACGCCGTCGGCGCGTGGCCGGCCGTCGACGTACTCGTCGTAGTCGGACGCCGCGTCGAACGGCCGGAAGTCCTCGCCGTCGCGCTCGCGCAGGAAGGCGTCGAACATCTCCTTCCAGGCGGCCGCGTGCACGACGGCCGTCTTGGTGACGACGCCGTCGAGATCGAAGAGGCAGGCGTGGATGTCTTCGGGGAGACCGAGCTGCGTCATACAAGAACGGTTCCCCGCACGGAGACGTCCAGCGAGTGGCGCACGCCACACACACGCCCCGGACGGCCCTGGCACGGGGTGACACACTCTGCGGTGTGCCGCTCGCCTTCGACGACCTCGTCCACCGCGCCCGCGCCCTCCCCCAGGGCGGCCGGCGCGCGATCCTCGGCATCGCCGGCAGCCCCGGCGCGGGCAAGTCGACGCTCGCCGAGCATCTGGTGCGGGAACTGAACGGATCCGGCGAACCCTGGGTCGCGCACGTCCCCATGGACGGCTTCCACCTCGCCGACGCGGAACTGGAGCGGCTCGGCCGCAGGGACCGCAAGGGGGCGCCCGACACCTTCGACGCGGCCGGGTACGCGGCGCTGCTGGGGCGGCTGCGCGAGGAGAGGCACGACGACATCGTCTACGCACCCGGCTTCGAACGCGTCCTGGAACAGCCGCTCGCGGGGGCGATCCCGGTGCCGCCGTCGGCCCGGCTGGTCGTCACCGAGGGCAACTACCTGCTCCTGGACAACGGTGCCTGGGCCCGGGTCCGCCACCGGCTCGACGAGGTGTGGTTCTGCGAACTCCCCGAGCGGGAGCGCGTCCGCCGGCTCGTCGCCCGGCACGAGCGGTTCGGAAAGTCCCCCGAGGAGGCGGCGGCGTGGGTGTCGCGCTCGGACCAGCCCAACGCCGAACTGATCGCCACGACCCGGGGACGTGCCGACCTGGTGGTGCCGGAGTCGGCGCTGCCGCAGGTGGAGGCGTGACCATGGGCTTGGACATCACGGTGCTGGCCGTCGACTGGGAACGGCTCGAGCGGACGCCGTTCGAGGAGCGGTACGCGCTGCTCGAGGACGCAAGCCCCACTTCTGGGCGGGGCAGGCGTGGGAGGACGTACGGGAGCATGCCGCCCCGGAGACGCGTGAGCACCTGGACGCGTTCCTGCGGGACCTGATCTGGGGCACCGAGGACACGTCGGCCCGGGGCCGTTCCCCGCGAACACCGACCCCTGGCCCCCCGGCTGCTCCTCGCCTGCCCGACCGTGTCCGCACTGGCCGGGCGGTGGATCGAGGACTTCGACGAGTTCTCGGTGCGTGACCGAGGCCGAACGACGCGGGTGGGGCCTGGTAGGCCTGCCCCTGTGACGCCCGGGCCGCCTCACGCGGGGGTCACACGCCGGGTGCGGGCCGGCGGGCGCGCAGTGCGACAGTCAGGGTGTGCGGGCCGAGTCCGCCGATGTAGACGCGGTTCCCGGTCGTCGCGTCGGTGCCGCCCACCACGGTGTAGTCCTGCCCCGGGTCGTAGCGCAGTACGTCGCTCCGGTCCGGCCCGGCCAGCGGTTCGCCCGCCTCGACGTCGGCCTCGATCCGGATCTCGTCGTCACCGACCCGGTAGGTCATCGGCCCGGTCGTCAGGCACCAGCGCTCGTCGCCGACCGGTACGGCGCCCTCCGGCACCCCTCCCGGCCGGAAGGTCAGTTCGAGGGCCCAGGGCACCCTCGGTCCGCTGATGTCGATCCGCAGGTCGGCACCGTCGTCCCTCAGGTCCACCTCGACGCGGGTCGTGTGGGAGACCTCGTCCCGGGGCCGCTCGGGGAAGGCCATCGAGGCCGAGAAGCGTCCGTCGTCCACCAGCCGGTAGACGCCGTCGTCCCGCCTCTCATCCTCCGGGAGCGGCTGGTAGTAGGACGCCGTGAGGGTTTCGGTGAGCCGGTACCGGTCGCCGGCGAGCTGTTCCATACCGGCGGCGCGGAACGGGCCCAGGTCGAAGAATCCCCGCGAGAGACGGACCGCGTCGAGGACCGCGGCACCGGCGAACAGACGCAGGAAGGTGGGATTGCAGGCGAGGCCCGAGCGGATGCGCCGGTGCTCGGGCACGTCCGAGCCGCCGTACACGACCGTGTGCGCGGTGGCCGACGCACGAGCGGCGAGGCGCGCGGTGGAGATGTACCGGTCGCGCGGCAGGGTCTCCGCGGCCGGTGCCGGCAGAACGTGGCACAGGTCCGGGGTGAGGAGGGTCTCGGCGAGCAGGTCGGGGTCGTCGATGCCGCCGGCGGCCGCCAGCCGTGCCGCCCGGGCGAAGTCGCCCCGGCCGGTGCGGATCGCGAGCAGCCGGTAGTGCGGCAGGTAGGGCGCCAGCGGGAACGGGTGCTGCTGGTCCTGCCGTCGTGAGAAGACGGTCTCGACCGTGCCGTCCGGCCTGATGAGGTCCAGGGTGGTGGCGAGATTGCGTTCGACGGCGTCCCGCAGGTCCGTGCGGCCGAGTACGTCGGCCAGGAGCAGCAGCGAAGGGTTGGACACGTGGGCCGCGTAGTTGGCGCTGCGTTCCGAGTACAGGCCCTCCGCGTCGATGTCGACGCCTTCGGACAACCACTCCTCGATGCGGGCGAGGAGCCGGTCGTCGGGGAACGAACGGTGCAGCCGGGCCAGCGCAGCGGACAGCTCCCAGCGGTGGTTCGGGGTGTGCACCCCGCCGGTCAGGAGGCTGTGGGAGGCGGCGCCGGCGATCTCGGCGAGCGCCGCCGTCACGTCGTGCAGTTCCGGCCCCGCGCCCGCGGCGAGGACGTGCGCGTCGCACACGTCGTTCACGGTGAACCCGGAGTCCGGCGGCGACTGCACGTTGTCGCCGCCGGCGAAGAGTCCGGTGGCGGTCTGCGCGGCGCGCAGGGCGCGGAGGTGGGTCATCGCGGCGGCGACGGCCCCGCTGTCGCCGTGCAGTGACGAGTGCGGGGACCGGTACGCCGCGACGAGGATCTTCACTCGGCGTGCCAGAGCGCGGTGGTGCAGACCGGCGGGATCCTCGTCGGGGCCGGCCGCCAGTGGGGCGGCCGACCGGTCGGCGGCGCGGGCCACCGCGCGGACGAACTCGTGGTCGAGCGGGGTGGGCAAGATCAGTCCTTCAGTCCGGCGTTGATGTCGGCGTTCATGACGTAGCGCTGGAACACCAGGAAGACGACGATCAGCGGAATCATGGTGATGACCGAGCCGCCTAGCACCACCGACCAGTTGATGTTCTGCGCGCCGACGAGGCTCTGGATGCCGATCTGCACGGTGAACTTCTCGGGGTCGTTGAGCATCAGCAGCGGGAAGATGTAGTCGTTCCATCGCCACTGGAACGACAGGATGGCGAGGGTCAGCATGATGGGCCGGGAGATCGGCACCATGATCCGCAGGAAGATCGACAGTTCACGCGCCCCGTCGATGCGGGCGGCCTCAATGAGCTCGTCGGGGACCGTCAGGAAGAACTGGCGGAACATGAAGCATCCGGTCGCGGTGAGCAAGGCCGGGACGATGATGCCGGTGAGCGAGTTGTACAGGCCCAGGTCGCGGACCACCAGGAACTGCGGGGCGAGCATGACCTCGCCCGGCAGCATCGTGGTGGCCAGGATGCCGACGAAGAAGACCTTGAGCCACGTGTTGTCGTACTTGGCCAGCGCGTACCCCGTGCAGCAGCTGACCCCCACCGTGAGGATCGTCGCGATCACACACACGATGGCCGTGTTGATGAAGTACTGGGAGAAGTTGGCGCCGTCCCACGCTGCCTTGTAGCCCGACAGGGTTGGGTCGTCCGGAAACAGCGACAGCGAGGAGAACAGGTCTCCCGCCGGCTTGAACGAGCTGAGGACGAACCACAGCACCGGAAACCCGTAGATGGCCGCCAGGACCCACAGCAGTGTCGTCGCGGGCACCGCGCGCCGAAGGCCGCCGCCGGCCGCCCCGCGGGGCCGCTTCTTGGGAACAGCCCGTCCGGGCCCGGCGTCGACCTTGCGTGGCATGTCTGTGGTTGTCATCGGTTCTCCACCCGCCGGTTGACCATCAGCTGGATGACCGCGACGGCCATCAGGATGAGCATGAGCACGAACGACGCGGCGCTCGCGTAGCCGATCTGGCCCGATTTGAAGCCGGTCTGGTAGATGTACTGGACAAGCAGGTTGTTCGACGTTCCGGGTCCGCCGTTGTTGAGGGAGGCGAACAGCGGGTACTCCTTCATCCCGTGGATCGTGTTGAGCAGGATGACGATGAAGGACGTGGGCGCGATGCTCGGCAGTGTGATGCTGATGAACTGGCGCCACGGACCGGCGCCGTCGAGCGCGGCCGCCTCGTAGTACGACACCGGTACGTTCTTGATCGCCGCGATGAACAGCAGCATGGAGAAGCCCGTCCAGGCCCAGGATGCCGCCACCACCACCACGATCAGCGACAGGTCCGCGTTCGACTGCCACGGAACGGCACTTCCGCCGAGCTTCTCGATGACGTGGTTGACCAGTCCGAAGTTCTCACCGAACAGCCACCGCCACAGGACACCCACGACGATGGGCGACAGAAGCCACGGGATGAAGAAGAAGACGCGGGCGACCGACACTCCCTTGGCGTGCTTGCTCACCAGCACATTGGCGATGAGCAGCGACAACACGAAGTTGAGCGGAACGAAGAGCACGGTGTACAGCAGCGTCCGGGTCAGCGCGTCGAAGAAGGTGGAGTCCCCGAACAGGTTGCTGTAGTTGTCCAGTCCGACGAACTGGAACGCCCCGATGCCCGTGTAGTTCGTGAAGGAGTAGACGAGCCCGATCACCGCCGGCCAGACGAAGAACAGCGCGAAGAGCACGGCATTGCCCGCGATGAGGACGAGCGGCGCGACGGTGTACTTACTGCGTCTCCTGGGCGGGCTCGCGGACACGGCCAAGGCGCGTTTTGTCATCTTCCTGACTCCGTGCTGGTGGAATGGATTGCTGTGGGCTCAGGCCATGAGCCCGGCACCACGTGGGCGCCCAGGGCCGGGCGGCGGGTCTGGACCC
>NZ_JBSHKH010000196.1:0-10802 GCF_053643595.1 Streptomyces sp. NPDC055506
TGGCTGTGACGCGGCAGGACTTGGCCCAGTTCAGCAGCCGGGTCAGGGCGTGCCGTACCTGGGCGTCACGGTGGCTGGTGCTGCCGGACAGGTCGTAGAAGAACCGGCGGGGGCGGCCGATGGGGTTGCCGTGGGTGTCGAGGCGCCATGCGGCGAGGTGGTCGGCGTTGGCGTCCACGCCGATCACGCCATGGGCGAGGGCGGCTTCCATCGGAATGGTCTGCACCCGTGGGATCTGCCAGGAGGCGGTCACATACCAGCGCCCGCGCCCCGTGTCGTGGTGGATGCGGTAGGCCACCGCCCGGTTGGCCTCCACACGGTCGGCCCACTCCTGCCCCCGGTGCGGGAAGCGCACCTTCGCGGCGAAGACGTACCGGCCGTGCCCAGCATTCGCCAGAGAAGCGAGCGGGGCCGGAAGCTTGATACTGACCTCGCCCTGGGGCGTGATGCGGATCGTCTCGTTCCCGAAGCGTTTCCCGGACTCCCCGTCAGCGGCGAAAAATCAGCGCCCAGCCTCCCAGCGGGACCGCCACTGGGCCTCGGTGAGCTGCGCCTCGTCGAGGTGGTGGCGGGTGTTGAGTAGACGTTTACCGCCCCGCACGACATGCACCCGGCCCGCTTCCCGGTCGGCGCGGATGCGGTTCAGCCGGTCTTCGAGGACCCGCAGGCGGCGCGCCTTGCTGAACCACTCACGCGCGGAGCGGTAGCCGCCCGGAGCGCGCTTGGTGCCCTTCTCCCCGACCGGGAGCGACAGGCGGTGCCGGATCGCGGCGACACCGGCTTCGAGAGACTGAAGGTGCGCCATCTGCCCGCGCCGGGCCAGCGCCCACTGGTCATGCGTGGCCTTGGTGATACTTCCCGCCCACCGCGAGGACGATCGTGCCGTCAGCTCCCGCTTGCGCGCCGCCCAGGTATCGGCGCAGTGCTCCAGCCCGTCCCTGCAGCGGGCCTTGAGGTCTCTCGACGCCAGCGATCCCGGATGCGCGCCCACCAGCTGGAGCACCTTCTCGTCCTGCGGTGTGAGGTGCTTGAGGCGGTCACGCACCGCCACACCGGACGGGCCGAGCGCGACGACCGGAGCCGCCACCTCCCGCAGTCCACCCACCGCGATCACCCTCCCCTCCACGGCACCGAGAACACCCGCCGTCACACCCAACGGCCGCCACCCAGAAAGGTCACCCGTTCGGAACAAGAACTTTCGTCCCAGGCGCGGGGCCCCGCCACAAGCAGGGGGACCCTCACTCGTGCGCACCAGGACTCACTCATGCGCTGTCCTCCGGCAGCAGCTCACAACCCCTGTCCCTCCGAGAACCTCTCCCTCAGCTCCACCTTGCGGACCTTCCCCGACACCGTCATCGGGAAGGAGTCGAGGACCTGGATCCTGCTCGGGATCTTGTAGTGCGCCAACTGCCCGTCGCAGAAGGCCCGTAGGTCCTCCAGGGTCGGCGGGGCGGCCGGGTCGCGGGGGATGACGCAGGCCAGGACCTCCTCGCCGTAGTGGTCGTGCGGGACGCCCACGACCTGGACGTCCTGGATGCCGGGGTGGGCGTAGAGGAACTCCTCGATCTCGCGGGGGTAGATGTTCTCCCCGCCCCGGATGATCATGTCCTTGATGCGGCCGACGATCTCGACGTAACCGTCCTCGCGCATCACGGCGAGGTCGCCGGTGTGCATCCAGCGGCCGGCGTCGATGGACTCGGCGGTCTTCTCCGGCTCGTTCCAGTAGCCGAGCATCACGCTGTAGCCGCGGGTGCACAACTCGCCCGCTGTGCCGCGCGGTTGTGTCACTCCCGTAGCGGGGTCGACGATCTTGACCTCGATGTGCGGCAGGACCCGGCCCACGGTGCCCGTGCGGTGCTCCAGGTCGTCGTCCCTGCGGGTCTGGAGGGACACCGGGGAGGTCTCGGTCATGCCGTAGCAGATGGAGACCTCCGCCATGTGCATCTCGGCGACCACCCGCTTCATCACCTCGACCGGGCAGGGCGAGCCCGCCATGATGCCGGTGCGCAAGGAGGAGAGGTCGTACGCCGCGAAGCCGGGGAGGTTGAGCTCCGCGATGAACATGGTCGGGACGCCGTAGAGCGAGGTGCAGCGCTCCTGCTGGACCGCGTCCAGGGTGGCCTTCGGGTCGAAGGACGGGGCGGGGATGACGACGCACGCGCCGTGCGAGGTGGCGGCCAGATTGCCCATCACCATGCCGAAGCAGTGGTAGAAGGGGACGGGGACGCACACCCGGTCCTGCTCGCTGTAGGCGATCGACTCGCCCACGAAGTACCCGTTGTTGAGGATGTTGTGGTGCGAGAGGGTCGCGCCCTTGGGGAAGCCGGTCGTGCCCGACGTGTACTGGATGTTGATCGGGTCGTCGCAGGACAGCTCCGGGTACCGGGACCGGGCGTCGGGGGTGGCCCGGCCCAGCAGCGCCTCCCAGCTCGGGTCGCCGATGTACACGACCTCGCGCAACTCGGCGCACCTGCCCCGCACTTGCTCGACCATCGCCCGGTAGTCGCTCGCCTTGTGACCGACGGAGGCGAACAGCAGGGACACCCCGGCCTGGTTGAGGACGTACTCGACCTCATGGGTGCGGTAGGCCGGGTTGATGTTGACCATGATCGCGCCGATGCGGGCGGTGGCGTACTGGACGAGCACCCACTCGGGGCAGTTGACCGCCCAGATGCCCACCCGGTCGCCCTTGGCGACACCGGACGCCAGCAGGGCCGACGCCAGCTCGTCCACCGAGGCGCCGAACCGCGCGTACGTCCAGCGCCGCCCGGACGGGACGTCGACCAGCGCCTCGCGCTCCGGCCAGGCGGCCACCGCCCGGTCCAGGTTGGCCCCGATCGTGTCGCCGAGCAGGGCCGTCCCGCCGGTTCCATGGCTGTACGAATTCACCGGAAGTCCTCCTCGCGGTACTCGGCGTCCGAGCCGGCCGCCGTGGCCTCGCGCAGCTCGATGCGGCGGATCTTGCCGGAGACGGTCTTGGGCAGGTCGCCGAACTCGAGGCGGCGGATGCGCTTGTAGGGGGCCAGGGCCTCCCTGGCGTGCTCGAACAGCACCTTCGCGGTGTCGGGGCCGGGCTCCCATCCGTCCGCGAGGACGATGTACGCCTTCGGCACGGCGAGGCGCAGCTCGTCCGGGGCGGGGACGACCGCCGCCTCCGCCACCGCCTCGTGCTCCAGCAGCGCGCTCTCCAGCTCGAAGGGCGAGATCTTGTAGTCACTGGCCTTGAAGACGTCGTCCGCGCGCCCGACGTAGGTGATGTAGCCGTCCTCGTCGCGGGCGCCGATGTCGCCGGTGCGGTAGTAGCCGCCGGCCATCGACTCCGCCGTCCGGTCCGCGTCGCCGTGGTAGCCGGTCATCAGGCCGACGGGGCGGCCGGAGAGGTCGAGGGCGATCTCCCCCTCGCTAGCGCCCGGGGCGCCCGAGACGGGGTCCAGCAGTTCGACGCGGTAGCCGGGGCTCGGCCGGCCCATCGAGCCGGTCTTGAGCGGCTGGCCGGGGCTGTTGGCGACCTGTACGGCGGTCTCGGTCTGGCCGAAGCCGTCCCGGATGGTGACGCCCCAGGACCGGCGGACCTGCTCGATGACCTCCGGGTTGAGCGGCTCCCCGGCGGCGACGACCTCGCGCGGCCGGGTGCGCAGCTGGGTCAGGTCGGCCTGGATGAGCATGCGCCAGACGGTCGGCGGGGCGCAGAAGGTGGTGACGCCGGCCCGGTCCATCTCCGCCATGAGACGGGCCGCGTCGAAGCGCGTGTAGTTGTACAGGAAGACGGTCGCCTCGGCGTTCCAGGGGGCGAAGAGGTTGGACCAGGCGTGCTTCGCCCACCCCGGGGACGAGATGTTCAGATGCACGTCGCCCGGCTTCAGGCCGATCCAGTACATGGTCGACAGATGGCCGATCGGGTACGACGTGTGGGTGTGCTCGACGAGTTTGGGCCGGGCGGTGGTGCCCGAGGTGAAGTAGAGCATCAGCGGGTCGTCGGACCGGGTCGGGGCGTCGGGGGTGAAGTCGGCGGGGGCCTCGTAGGCGTCCTCCAGCGACAGCCAGCCCTCGGGTGCGGCACCGGCGGCGATGCGCGTGTAGTCGCCGGGGACCTCGGCGAACTTGCCGGTGTCCTCCGGGCGCGCGATGACATGCCGGACCCGGCCGCGGTCGACACGGTCGCGCAAATCGGCGGGGCCGAGCAGCGGGGTGGCCGGGATGACCACCGCGCGCAGCTTCATCGCGGCGAGCGCGGTGATCCACAGTTCGGCCTGGTTGCCGAGCATGACGAGGATCCGGTCCTCGGCGCGCACGCCCCGGGCGCGCAGCCAGTTGGCGAACCGCGCCGAGCGTACGGACATCTCCCCGAAGGACAGCCGGGTCTCGCGGCCGTCCTCCTCGACGATGTGCAGGGCGGTGCGGGCGTTGCCGTGAGCGATCTCGTCGAACCAGTCGAGCGCCCAGTTGAAGTACTCGGGACGGGGCCAGCGAAAGCCGTCGTAGGCCGTGGCGTAGTCCTCGCGGTGTTCCAGCAGGAAGTCCCGCGCCCCGCGGAACATCTCCGTCGCCGATGTCATCTGTCCTCCTGAGTACCGGACCATTGCCGGGCGGCTCCGAACCATCGTGTAATCCGTGATGCAGGTCTCACTACCGTTCCTGATGACTGAGCGGAAGTGTGTCCTGTTTCCAGGGCTCATGCTCAGCCGCGTGCTCCGAACGGTGTTGGGCACGCTGGTCACCCGCGTTCGCTCCGCGTCCGGGCGGCACGACTCGTGATCGTGGTCCGGGAATGCGGGGGCGGGGTTCCTCACGCCGTCGGGCCTCCGGTCGGGCCTGGACGGTCCGATGCCCCGCACGATCGCTCCGGTCGTGCGGGGGCGGTGCCGTCCGTCGCCGGACCGGGAGCCCGAGGGCGCGCCTTCCGATCGCCACGGCTGCCGCATCGTGGCGAGTGGGTTTGCGGCTGTCGCTGGTGAGGGGCTGTTGCCAGTGCTGGGCGCCCCACCGGGAGGTGTAGGCCGGGTCCACCGCGACGATCGCGAAGCCCTGTTCGGCGGCCATCGCCACCAGGCGGGCCTTGAGCTTCGCGGTGGGGAAGCGGGAGATCAGACGGCGGAAGCGCTTGTTGCGGCCGTGCCGCTCCCTGCTGGTGCCGTCGGTGAAGTCGAGGTCTTCGATCGCGATCGCCGTAGCCCCGCAGCGGCGGGTGTGGTGCAGCAGCCGGGTGAGGGCGTGGCGGATCTGGGCGTCCCGGTGCGATGCGGTGCCGGACAGGTCGTAGATGTAGCGCCGGGGTTCGCCGACGGGGTTGCCGTCGACGTCGAGGTGCCAGGCAGCGAGGTGGTCGTCGTTCATGTCCACCGCCACCACCCCCATGTCCAGCGCCGCGTCCATCTGCAGGGCTGGGACGGCTGCGCGCTGCCAGGAGGCGGTGACAACCAGCGGCCGCGCGCG
Organism: Streptomyces sp. NPDC055506; assembly: GCF_053643595.1. Lineage (NCBI taxonomy): Bacteria > Bacillati > Actinomycetota > Actinomycetes > Kitasatosporales > Streptomycetaceae > Streptomyces > Streptomyces sp. NPDC055506. The sequence continues at coordinate 5,434 of NZ_JBSHKH010000196.1, forward strand.
ACATCGTGGTGAATGCGATAGGCGACCGCCCGGTTCGCGCTGATCCGGTCCAGCCACTCCTCACCCCGGTGGCTGAACACCACGGTGGCGTCCAGCACGTACCGGCCGTGCGGGGCATTGGCCAGATGGGCCAAGGCGGCCGGGAGCCTGATGGAGACCTTGCCGGTGCCGGTGATGCGGATGGTCTCGTTGCCGAAGCGTTTGCCGGACTCTCCGTCGGCGGCCAGGAACATCCGCGCCGCCCGCCACCGCTCCCGCCAGGCCGCCTCACCCAGCCCGGCCTGGCCCAGGTGATGGCGCAGATGAGCCAGTCGCTTGCCGCCACGCACCACACGCACCCGGCCTGCCTCCCAGTCCGCCTCCACAGCGGTCAGCCGGTCCTTCAGCGCGTGCAGCCGACGGGCCTTGGCGTGCCACTCCGTCGGCGAGCCGTACCCGCGCACCAGCCCCGCCCGCTTGTCCGCTTTGGTGCCCAGCGGACGAGCCAGTCGGGCTTCGATCGAGGCGATCCGCCCACGTAGCCACACCAGCTCGCGCATCTGGCCTCTTCGCGCCAATGCCCACTGGTCATGGGTGGCCTTGGTGATGCTTCCTGCCCAGCGTGCCGACGAGGACCAGGTCAACTCCCGCTTACGCGCAGCCCACCCCGCCGCATCGTGAGCCAGCCCCTGCCGCGAGCGCACCGCGAGATCCAACCCCGCAAGCCCACCCAGGAACAAACCGACCTCGGCCAGCACCGCCGCGTCCGCGTCCGAGACCCGCAGCCGGGCCCGGATCGCCACCCCCGAAGGCCCGGGCACCACGAAAGGCGCCGCCACCTTCCGCAGCCCTCCCACCCCATCACCCCCAGGCCCTCCATCGAACAACCCCTCGCCCACCCAACGAACCCCACGCGCCGAGGTCACGCATTCGACATGCAAACTCCCGTTCACCTCCGTCGAAGCTCGACCACGCTCCTGTCCACCGCACCATCACTCACTCATACTCACCACAGCGCACCCACCATCGCCCGGGCGGAAGCACGTCAGCCCCCTGGCCCCAGGGGGGTGCGCCCGCGCAGGAGCCGTAGCGAAGGGACGAACACGTGACAGCAGACGCGTCCGACGCGCCCGAGGCCGTCAAGGGGCATCTGCGGTCGGCCATGCGGAAGCTGCGGGCCAGGACGCGGGGCGAGGCCGTGGTGGCCGCGCGTCGGGCGGGATGGTTGCCGTAGGTTTGTGATGTTTTCGGATGCGCCGGTTCGTTCGATATGCCGAAGGGTTCCCGACGGGGCGCCCACGGCGTCAGCCGCCGCATTCGGGAGCCCAATGAATTCACCCGTCGGCGTCGGCTGTTATTTCCCTCACCACGCCGTCCGTCCGAAATTCAAAGAGCTGTTGCCTAATATTGGCCAGGACACGACACACGGAGGGGAGCGGTGACCGTGCCACGGGACTTCCAGGAGCCTCCCAGGAGCCGCCCCGACCTGGTCATCGGCCGGGAGGACCTGTTCACGTCGGCGCGTGAACAGCTGGGCCGAGGCGGAAGTGTGCTGCTCCACGGCCCCGCGGGAATAGGAAAGTCGACCGTCCTGCGGGCGCTGGCCGCGGATTACGGCGGCGCGGCCCGGACCGTGTTGCGCTGCTCGGCCACCGAGTCCGAATCCCATCTGCCCTTCCTGGCGCTGGCCGACCTGTTCGGCCTGGTCCTGGACGAGGTCTCGGGACAGCTGCCCGCCGCCCAGCGCACCGCCCTGGAGTCGGCGCTCACCGGGCGCGGCGAGTCCACCCTCCAGCGCGACGGGCTCGCGCTGCGTCTGGCCGTGCTGTCGGCGCTGCGCGCCCTGGCCGCGAAGGGCCCGGTGCTGGTCGTCGCCGACGACCTCCAGTGGCTGGACGCCGCCAGCGCCGAACTGCTCGGCTTCGCCGCCCGCCGGCTGGGCGACACGCCCGTGCAGATGCTGTGCGCGGTGCGGACCGAGGGCCAGGAGTACGACCGCCATCTACGCGCGTCCCCGCCCGACACGCTGGCCGTCCGGCTGGGTCCGCTGTCCCGTACGCAGGTCTCGGCGCTGCTCGACCACCGCGGCTACACCCCGCTGTCCCGCTCCACGATCCGCGACATCCACCGCACCAGCGGCGGCAACCCGCTCTTCGCGCTGGAACTGGGCCGCGCCCTGGCCGAGAGTCCCGCCCGGCCCCGGCCCGGTGAGCCGCTGCCGGTGCCCACCTCGCTGCGGGCCCTGGTGCTGAGCCGGCTGGAGATGCTGTCGGACGAGGCGCGCCGCACCCTCCTGGTGGCCAGCGCCGGTGCCCGGCCCACGCTGGCGCTGCTGCACGCGGCAGGCCGGGAGCACGCCGAGGCCGAGACGGCCCAGGCGGCGGCGCTCGGGCTGCTGGCGACGGAGGCGGAGGGTCCCGCCGTACGGTTCGCGCATCCGCTGATCTCGGCCGCGCTGTACGCGGAGGCCCCGGCGCAGGAGCGGCGGGCCGTGCACGCGGCGCTGTCCACGGCGGCCTCCGACCCGATCGAACGGGCCCGGCACCTGGCCCTGGCGACCACCGGCACCGACCCGGAGGTGGCGGCCCGGCTCGCCGAGGCCGCCGCGCTGGCCCGGGACCGCGGGGCGCCGTCCATGGCCGCCTCGCTCGGGCTGCTCGCGGCCCGGCACACCCCGGCGGACAGCGCCCCGGGCCCGGACGAGCGGCGGCTGCAGGCGGCGGAGGACGCGATCACCGCCGGCGAGGCCGATCTCGCCCGGGACATCGCCCGCGACGTACTGACGCGTGCCACCGTGCCCGCCGAGCGGGTGCGGGCCTGGATGGTGGTGATCGAGGCGGCCGGGCAGGCGCTCGGCGAGGTCGACGCGGTCTTCCCGCAGGTCCTGGCCGACGCGGGCGACGACCCTGGGCTGCTCGCCCTGGTCCACTACCAGCTGGCCTGGCGCGGTCTGGTCGTCGAGGGCGACTTCGCCGAGGCCAGGCAGGAGGCCGAGCACGCGGCGGAGCTGGCCGCCCGGGGCGGGGACCGGCGCACCGAGCTGATGGCGCTGTCCTTCCAGGCCTCCACCGAGACCCTGATGGGCCATCCGGGGGCGCCCGAGACCGTGAAGCGGGCGCTGCGGGAACCCCAGGACCCGTATGTGGCCTGCCACCACAACGGCGCCGGGTCGGCCCGGTTCCGCTGGCTGATCATGAGCGACCAGCTGCCCGAGGCGCGGGCGGTGATCACCGCGCTGCTGCGCGAGGTGCGGCGGCGCGGCATGGTCGAGAGCGAGGTGCACTTCCTGCGCTTCCTCGCCGACACGGAGCTGCGCACCGGGCACTGCGGCCGGGCCCTGGACCTGGCCCGGGAGAGTCTGCGGCTGGCCCGGGACGCCGGGATCGGCGAGGGTGCCTCGGCGATGCTCGCCTCTCTCGCCGAGGCCTCCGCCGGGGACGTGGAGCGGGCGCTGGCGCTCGCGCGCGAGGCGGCCGACCATGCCGAGGTCGACGGCGACCAGATGTATCTGTCCCGGGCTCTGGCGGCCCTGGGCTACGCCCAGTTGGTGGCCGGGGACCCGACGGCGACGGTCCGTTCGCTGCGCCGGGTGCGGGAGCTGGAGCACGGCCTCGGCATCAACGACCCGGCTCGCGGCCGCTGGCACGGCGACCTCGCCGAGGCGCTGGTCCGCATCGGCGAGCCGGGCGAGGCCCAGGACGTCATCGACACCACGCGCGCGCACGCGCTGCGGCTGGGCCGGGAGAGCGTGCTGGCCGTGCTGGACCGGGCCGAGGCGCTGGTACGGGCGGCACGCGGCGAACACGAGGCCGCCCTGGTCCGGTTGGCGTCCGTGCGGGACCGGCTCGGCAGGCTGGGCTACGGCCTGGAGGAGGCGCGCGCCGCGTTCGCGCTGGCCCGGCTGCGCGCTCAGGCCGCCGCACTGCCTCCACGCGCGGGGAGCACTCCCCTGCCCGGGTCGGCGTCGTACGACGAGGCCGCCCGGCTGTTCCGGCGCTGCCGGGCGCTGCCCTGGCTGCGGCAGGTCGACGCGGCCGCCGCGGCCGGTTCCACGGCGGTGGAGCAGCCTGCCTCAGTCGCGCCGCCCGTGGCGCTGGACGCGCTGGAGGGCCTCGCCTCGATGGAGCGTCAGGTCGCCTCGCTCGTGATGGAGGGCGCGACCAACCGGGAGATCGCGGCCCGTCTGTTCATCAGTGTCAAGACCGTCGAGGCGACGCTGACCCGGGTCTACCGGAAGCTGGGGATCCGTTCGCGGGTGGACATCGTCCGGCTGGCCGCCGGCCGCCGCACCACCTGACCCCCACCTGGGTTTACGGGGCGGGACCGAGGGTTTTCCCTGCCCAACTCCCTTAGGGGGTTCCCTCATTGGGAGCTCCCTGTGCCGGGCTCTAGCTTGGGGGCGTGCCGCTCGCCGGGCACACGGAGATCCGAACAACGGCGTCAGGGTCCCCGTGCTTCACCACCACCCGCGCGACCCCCCACCGGCAACTCCCCCAAGGAGACCCATGTTCGGGTTCAACCGTGCCAAGAAGGCCGCCGCCGTCACCGCGGCTGCCGCTGCCGCCGCCGCGACCGCGCTGCTCACCGCTCCCGCCGCCGTCGCCGCGCCCCAGCCGATCGTCGGGGGTACCACGACCACCACGACCGCGTACCCGTTCGTCATGCAGATCACGGACGCCTCGCAGAACCAGTTCTGCGGCGGCACGCTGGTCTCGCCCACCAAGGTCGTCACCGCCGCGCACTGCATGGTCGGTGAGTCCACCAGCAGCGTGCGGGTGGTCGGTGGCCGCACCTACCTCAACGGCACCAACGGCACGGTCAGCAGAGTCAGCAAGATATGGATCCACCCGAGCTACACCGACGCCACCAACGGCGACGACGTGGCCGTGCTGACGCTGTCGACGTCGATGCCGTACACGACGGCGAAGTACGTCTCCTCGTCCCAGACCTCGGTGTACGCGGCCGGCGCCACCGCCCGCATCCTCGGCTGGGGCACCACCTCGGCGGGCGGCAGCTCCTCCAACCAGCTGCGCACCGCGACCGTACCGACCGTGTCCGACTCCAGTTGCGCGAGCTCCTACGGCTCCGACTTCGTGCAGAGCGACATGGTGTGCGCCGGCAAGACCACCGGCGGCGTGGACACCTGCCAGGGCGACAGCGGCGGTCCCCTGCTCATCGGGGGCGTCCTGGCAGGCATCACTTCCTGGGGCGAGGGCTGCGCCCAGGCCGGTTACCCGGGTGTCTACACCCGGCTGACGACCTTCTCCAACCTGGTCACGACGCAGGTCAACTCGTAACCACACATAGCTCCTGAGTACCCCTCAGGTGAAAGACCAGGGGGCGTTGGGGGGAGAACACCGCGACAGCAGAAACAGACCCCCGACAAGCAC
>NZ_JBSHKH010000197.1:0-10706 GCF_053643595.1 Streptomyces sp. NPDC055506
CCCCGGAGGCGGAAACCTCCGGGGCGGGCCCATCCCCCGCAACCCCCGTGTGCGGTGGTTCTCGGTGAGAGTGACTACTCCGTCGCGATCGCGTTCAGGACGTTCATCCGGCCCGCCCGGAAGGCCGGGATCAGTGCGGCGAACAGGCCCACGAACGCCGAGCTGACAAAGACGCCGATGATCGTCGGCCAGGGGATCTCCAGGACCATCAGGCCCTCCAGCGCGAGCAACTGCTGTGCGGTGGCGCCCCAGCCCATGCCGAGGCCGAGGCCCAGGAGGGCACCGAAGAGGGCGATGACGACGGACTCCATGCGGATCATGCGGCGCAGCTGGCGGCGGGACAGGCCGATCGCCCGCATCAGGCCGATCTCCCTGGTGCGCTCCACCACCGACAGGGCCAGCGTGTTCACGACACCCAGGATGGCGACGATGATCGCCAGGGCCAGCAGGCCGTAGATCATGTTGAGCAGCTGGCCGATCTGGTCCTTCAGGGCTTCCTTGTAGTCGGTCTGGTCGCGCACGGTGTACTGCGGGTAGTCGTGCATGGCCGACTTCAGGGACGTGTAGGCGGCGTCCTGCTGCCCGTCCTTGGCGCTGACGAAGAGCAGCGTGTCCAGCGGCATCTTGTCGGCCGGGACGTACTTGGCCATCGTCGAGATGGACGTGTACATCGCGCCCGCGTCGATCACGACGTCACTGCTGGTGATCGCCCGGACGGTCAGGTCGGCCGTACGGCCGTCCTTGAAGGCCACGGAGATCTTGGAGCCGAGGCTGATGCCGTGGTCCTTGGCGAACTTCTCGTGGACGGACATCGAGTCGGGCTTGTAGGCGTCGGGGAGCTTCCCGGCGACCGTCTCGGTGCGCAGGTCGGTCGCGTACGAGGGGTCGGCGGCCGTGATCGCCGTGTCCTTGAGCTTCTTGCCATCGGGGGTGGTGAAGTCGGCCTTGGTCCACTTGTACTCGGTGACCCGCTCCACGTCCGACGCGGACTTCGCGGCCTTGACCGCCTGCGGGGTGATCAGCTGGCCGCTGTCGGACTGGATGATGAAGTCCGTGCCGACGGTCTTGTCGAGCTGGTCGGTGGCGGAGGCCACCATGGAGGAGCCGACCACGGACAGGCACGCCACCAGGGCGAGGCCGATCATCAGGGCGGCACCCGTCGCGCCGGTGCGGCGCGGGTTGCGCAGGGCGTTGCGCTCGGCCATGCGGCCCACGGGCCCGAACATGCGCAGCAGGACGGCACCGAGGACCCGGACCACACCGCCGGCGAGCAGCGGGCCGATGACGACGAAGCCGATCAGCGACAGCACCACGCCGAGGCCGAGCCACAGCGAGCCCTCCTTGGCCTGGTCGGCCGCCGTCGCCAGATACAGGCCGAAGGCGCCGCCGCCGGTGAGGACAGTGCCGATCGCGGCACGGATCCAGCCGGCCTTGGCGTCAGCGGGGGCGCCCGCGTCCCGCAGCGCGGCCATCGGGGAGATCTTGCCGGCGCGCCGGGCGGGCAGGTAGGCGGCCAGGACGGTGACGATCACGCCGAGGACCAGGCCGACCGCCGGGGTCGTCCAGGCCACCGTCAGGTCGTCGGTGGACAGCTCCATGCCCATCTGGCCCATGAGCTTCATCAGGCCGATCGCGAGGCCGACGCCGGCGCCCACGCCGAGCACCGAGCCGACGAGGCCCAGCAGCAGCGCCTCGGCCAGCACGGAGCGGTTGACCTGCTTGCGGGAGGAGCCGATCGCCCGCATCAGGCCGATCTCCCTGGTGCGCTGGGCGACCAGCATGGAGAAGGTGTTGATGATCAGGAAGATGCCGACGAGGAAGGCGATCCCGGCGAAGCCGAGCATCGCGTACTTCATGACGTTCATGAAGCCCGCGACGTCCTTCTGGTTGGCATCGGCGGTCTCCTTGGCGGTCTGCACCTGGAAGTCGCCGCCGAGCGCGGCCTTCACGTTCTGCTTCAGCCGGTCGTCGCTGACTCCGGCGGCCGCGGTGACGTTGACGTTGGTGTAGACGCCGCTCTCGCCGACCAGGGTCTGCTGGGCGGTCTTCGTGTCGAGGTAGAAGATCGCGGCACCGGGGTTGGTGACGGTGAAGTCGGCGATGCCCGAGACCTTCGCGGTGTGGGTGCCCGTCGCGCTGATCACGCCGATCGGGTCGCCGAGCTTCAGGCCGTGCTTGTCGGCGGTGTCGGCGTCGACCATGATCTGGCCGGCGCTCTCGGGTGCCGCACCGGAGGTGATCTTCATGGTGCGGGCTTCGTTGCTGTTCCAGCCGCCGACGATGGTCGGGGCGCCGCTGGAGGGCGACAGGTTCTCCTTGTCGGCGTCGACGACGGTCACCGAGGTGGAGAACACCGCGCCCTCGGCGGACTTCACGCCGTCGGCCCCCCGTACCTCGGCGAGCACGGAGGCCGGCATGACCGGCGGCTTGCCGTTGTCGGCGGTCGTCTCACCGGTGTCGGAGGCGCCCTTGGGGCTCACCGTCACGTCCGAGGAGGTGGCCGCGAAGAGCTTGTCGAACGTGGTGGACATGGTGTCCGTGAAGACGAGCGTCCCGCAGACGAAGGCCACCGACAGCAGGACGGCGATCGCCGACAGCGCCATGCGGCCCTTGTGCGCGAGGAAGTTGCGCATCGAGGTCTTCATGACGGTCATGACGTACGCCCCCGGGCGTCGAAGTCCTTCATGCGGTCGAGGACGGCGTCCGCGGTCGGCTTGTACATCTCGTCGACGATCCGGCCGTCGGCGAGGTACAGGACACGGTCCGCGTAGCTGGCGGCGACCGGGTCGTGGGTGACCATCACGATGGTCTGGCCCAGCTCGTCGACGGAGCGGCGCAGGAAGCCGAGCACCTCGGCGCCCGCGCGCGAGTCGAGGTTTCCGGTCGGCTCGTCCCCGAAGATGATCTCGGGCCGGGCCGCCAGCGCACGTGCCACGGCGACGCGCTGCTGCTGGCCTCCGGAGAGCTGGGTGGGCCGGTGCTTGAGACGGTCGGAGAGTCCGACGGTCTCCACGACCCGCCCGAGCCACTCCTTGTCCGGCTTGCGGCCGGCGATGTCCATGGGCAGCGTGATGTTCTCTATCGCGTTCAGCGTCGGCAGCAGGTTGAACGCCTGGAAGATGAACCCGATCCGGTCCCGGCGCAGTTGCGTGAGCTTCTTGTCCTTCAGGCCGGTGATCTCGGTCTCGTCGAGGTAGATCTGCCCGCCGGTGACGGTGTCGAGCCCGGCCAGGCAGTGCATGAGTGTGGACTTGCCGGACCCCGAGGGGCCCATGATCGCGGTGAACTGGCCGCGTGCGATGTCCACGTCGACGTGGTCGAGGGCGACGACACGGGTCTCACCGGACCCGTACGCCTTCACGACCTGCCGCGCTCGCGCGGCAACGGCCGTACGCCCTCCAGTACCCCCGTGCCTGGGAATGGTCACAGCCGATGTCACGGTATGTCTCCTATGTCGGTCAGCAGAATGTCGGTCAGAGGAATGTCGGTCAGCAGATGGTGAAGTGCCTCAAGTCTTCCGGCGGGGAGGGGTCCAGCGCCCTGGTGTTGAGCGCCGTCTTCCTACTGTGGAAAACCCCACCCCGCCGGTGTGGAACACCGCCCCCCGACGGCGTAAAGCCAGGTTAAGGACGGGCCCCCGCGCGTCTCGTCCTCCGCCGGTACGAACCCTCCCCAGGTCGTAGTACGGAGGTACCCCTAGGGGCAGTCCACCGAAGGGTGGAGACCGTCTCAGGGTTCGCTCCACCCGACGGCCCATTCAGGCTCCACCCTCCCGCTGCGTCACGGTCAAGTGCGAAGCTGTCGGGCGGCAGGTAGGTGCAAGGGGCAGGCAGGCCGGCGAGGGGGAGGCACCCGGGTGGGAAGCACCAGTTCCGCGGCGCGTGAGGCGGCCCGTCCCGCGACGGCCGGCCGGCGCGGAGCCGTCGTCGCCGCGCTGATGCTCTCGATGGCGCTGGCGGCGCTCGACTCCACCATCGTCTCGACCGCCGTGCCGCAGATCGTCGGGGACCTCGGCGGATTCTCCGTCTTCTCCTGGCTGTTCTCCGGCTATCTGCTGGCCGTGACCGTCACCCTGCCCGTCTACGGCAAGCTCTCCGACACCTTCGGCCGCAAGCCGGTCCTCGTCGTGGGCTCGGTGGTCTTCCTCCTCGGCTCCCTGCTGTGCGCGCTGGCCTGGAACATGGAGGCACTCATCGCCTTCCGCATCGTGCAGGGCCTGGGCGGCGGCGCGCTCCAGGGCACGGTGCAGACGCTCGCGGCCGACCTGTACCCGCTGAAGGACCGTCCCAAGATCCAGTCGAAGCTCTCCACGGTGTGGGCGGTGTCCGCGGTCGCCGGGCCGGGTCTCGGCGGGGTGCTCGCCGCGTACGCGGACTGGCGGTGGATCTTCCTGGTCAATCTGCCGATCGGCGCGGTCGCGTTGTGGCTGATCGTGCGTCATCTGCACGAGCCGGAGCGGGAAACCCATACGCACGCGCGCGTGGACTGGGCGGGCGCGCTCGCTGTCTTCGCCTGCGGCGGCGTTCTGCTCGCGGCCCTGGTGCAGGGCGGAGTGGCGTGGCCGTGGCTGTCGGCGCCCTCGCTCGCTCTGTTCGGTACGGGACTCGCCCTGGTCGCGGTGGTGGTGCTGGTGGAGCGGCGGGCCGCGGAGCCGATCATCCCGGGCTGGGTGTGGCGGCGCCGTACGATCGCCGCGGTCAATCTGGCCCTGGGCGCACTGGGCCTGCTGATGGTGGCGCCCACGGTGTTCCTGCCCACCTACGCCCAGGGGGTGCTGGGCCTGGCGCCCGTGGCCGCCGGATTCGTGCTCTCCGTATGGACGTTGAGCTGGCCCATATCGGCGGCGCTGAGCCAGCACGTGTACCGCAGGATCGGCTTCCGAAACACCGCGATGCTGGGCATCGGCGCGGCGGCGCTGATCCTGTTCGCGTTCCCCTTTCTCCCCTACCCGGGGCAGGCCTGGCAGCCGACCCTGCTGATGCTGCTGCTCGGCGCCGCGCTGGGCCTGTTCCAGCTGCCGCTGATCGTCGGGGTGCAGTCGACGGTGGGCTGGGCGGAGCGCGGTACGACGACCGCGTCCGTGCTCTTCTGCCGCCAGACCGGCCAGACGATCGGAGCGGCGCTCTTCGGCGCGGTCGCCAACGGGGTGCTGGCCGCCAGGCTCGGCGGGGCGAGCGACCTCGACTCGGTGACCCGGGCACTCGACTCGGGGAGCGCGCCCGAGGCGACCCGGCGGGCGATCGCCGACGCGGTGCACGCCGTCTATCTGGGCGCCTCGTGCGCGGCGGCACTGGCGTTCCTGGTGCTGCTGTTCCTCGCGCCCCGGAAATTCCCGGTGCTCAAGGACTGAGCGTCCGTATCCTCCCGTCCATGGTGACCTTGGAACCACTCCGGGCCGATCACGCGGACGCGCTGCTGGCCTTCGAGCGGGAGAACCGCGCGTACTTCGCCCGCACGGTGCCGGACCGCGGGGACGCGTTCTTCACTCCGGCGGGGTTCGCCGAGCGCCTCCGGTCGCTGCTGGCGGAGCAGCACGCGCGCGTGTGCCGCTTCCATGTCGTCCTGTCGGAGGAGGGGAACCTGATAGGCCGGGTGAACCTGATGGATCTTGTGGACGGCAGCGCCGAACTCGGCTACCGCGTCGGCGAACAGGCGGCGGGCCGGGGCGTGGCGACGGCGGCCGTCGCCCAGGTGTGCCGCCTGGCCGCCACCGACTACGGGCTGACGTCCCTCACCGCGGTCACGACGCTGGACAACCCGGCCTCCATGAGGGTCCTGGCACGTAGCGGCTTCACGCGGGTGGAGGAGCCAACCGTGGACGGCCGCCCGGGAGTCCGCTACGCGCTCCGGCTCCTCGGCACCACCCCCGACGGCCCCTAGGGTCCGACCCCGACCGGTTTCCGGGGCCGGGCACTCTTGCGGGTGACGTGCGGCGGAGGGCGGTGAGTGTCTGCTGGTGGCATGGACTTCAACAGGCGCACGGCGATGGCGGCGGGACTCGGAGCGGTGGCGGCGGCGAGCGGTGTCACCGCCTCGGCAGGCGGCAGCACCGCCTCTGCGGCGACGCCCACGACGGTGACAGTGACGGTGCAGGGAGAGGCCGCGGTGCGGACGAACATCCCCGTCCGCCGGGACCGCCGGGCCTCCGGAGGGCGGTATCTGGGGTTATGGGCGACCGGGAAGCCCCCGGCTCCCAGCGGCTGGTACGCGAAGTACACCGTGCGCGTTCCGCGGGCCGGGGTGTACGCGCTGACGGCCGTGGCCACGGCACCGGTCGAGACGCCGCACACGGAAGCCGTCGCCTCCTACCCGCACCTGTCCGTGAACGACGGCCCGCTCACGGAGATCTCGCGCTCACAACCGCACTGGTACGAGTCGCCACCGGCCTGGGGCGACCTCTCCGTCCTGGACCTGGGCGTGGTCGAACTGCGTGGCGGCACCGACACGCTCACCTTCCGCGTCACCGAACCGGCCGTCCTCGACGACACGATCGCGTACGTCCTGACCCTGGACCGCTTCACCCTGCGGCGCCTGGAGGGGCACCCGGCCCTGCGCGAACTGTCGGTCCCCCGGCACCGCGAGGGCGAACCGGCCCGGCTGAGCCTGGCCCTCGACGGGCACGCCACGCACCCGCACCACGTGCGGTACGCCGTCAGCGACCACCACGGCCGCCGAGTGGCCTCCGGCCGGGCGACCATCGCCGCCGGTGACGCGGGCGCGACGGTCACGCTCCCCGATCTGCCCCCGGGCCACTACCTCGTGAGGGCGGACGGCGTGACGGGCCGGTTCGCGCGTCTTCCGGCCCGGCCCGCCGTCACCGGCCCCTCCAACCGCTTCGGCGTGAACGTCTGGGCGTCCTCCCTCGTCCCGCCGTCCCGGCTCGCGGAGTTCGCCGCCGCCCTGCGGGACATGGGAGCGGGCTGGGTAAGGGACGGCCAGTCCTGGCCGGCGGCCGAACCGGCGCCCGGCGTGTACGACACGGCACAGCACGATCGCCGCACCCGCACCCTGCGCGCCCATGACCTGGCTGTCCTCGAGGTGCTCTCCCCCGCTCCCGAGTGGGCCATGACCGACGCCTCGCTGCCGCTCCCGGCGGACCTCAGGCACGCCTACCGCTACGCCCGCCGTCTGGCCGCGGCCGCCCCCGAGGCCCTCCAGTTGTCGAACGAACCGGACGTCGACACCACCCGCAGCACCGGCGACGCCCACGCCGCGTTCGTGAAGGCCGCCGCGCTCGGCATCAAGGACGCGGCGCCCGAGCCCTGCCTGGTCGTCCTGCCGGGCATCGCGCAGACCGGCCCCTTCCAGGACCTGATGCTGGCCAACGACGTGGTGCGGTACGCCGACGTATGGGCCTTCCACGGCTACCCGGACCCCACCGAACCGGGCGAACCGCGCTTCCCGGGCGCCGCGGACGAACAGCACGAGCTGGCCTGCCGGCACGGGTCGGACATACCGCTGTGGATGACGGAGTGCGGCGCGTTCCAGAAGGCCCGGCCGGGGGAGGACCTGACGCCCGGGCAGGAGATCGCGCAGGCCCGGTACGTGGTGCGCTCGACGGTGGAGGGCCTGGCGGCCGGGAACGACCGGCAGTTCTGGTTCGCCGGCCCGCCGCTGCACGACGACGGTGTCTACTTCGGCCTGCTCGACCGCGACTTCCGCCCCTTGCCGGCCTACAGCGCGTTCGCGGCCCTCACCTCACTGCTCGGCGCCGCGCACTTCACCGGCCCCTAGCCCCGGCTGCCGGACGGAGTGCGGGGCTTCGACTTCGACAGCGGGCGCGCCGAGCGGGTCACGGTGGTGTGGGCGGAGCGCCCCGTACGGCTGGACCGATACGCGAGGGGGACGGCCTACGACATGATGGGCCGCCGCCTGCCCACCGGGCGGCCGGTGACCGCCTCACGCGACCCCCTGTACGTCGTCACCCCCGCCGACGCGCCCGCCCCGCCGGCCGCCGCCCGCCTGAGGGCCCGACTCTCCCCCGCCGAACACATCGTCCTCGCCCAGCGCTTCTCCGCCCGCGACGCCGCCCCCGGAAAGGAGGACGGGGACGCGCCGCCGCCGCACGGCTACCGCCTCGGCCGCCGCACGCGGATGACCGTCGACGTCTACAACTTCGACGACACCGCACACCATGTGACGGTCGCGGCAGAGCCGATGGGCGACGGGTGGACCGTGCGGGCGGAACAAGGGCGGAAGGGACGGAAAGGGCGGATACACGTCCCGGCCGGAGGGCGGGTCGGGGTCAACTTCACGGTCCGCGCGGAGAGTTCGGTTCCGCGCCGGATCGACCGGCGGCTGACGTTCGGCGCAAGGCTCGACGATCACACCGGAGTGCCGGCGTCCGCGGCGCTGATCCATCTCAGGTAGCCCGCCGAGGACGCTCAAAACCTGAGTTAACGGGGGTGACACCCGAGGTCGGAAAGGTAAGCGCATACCGACCGATCAGTTTGGCCAAACCCTCGCGCTGCCCCGGTACTGCGAAGTAACGTGCGTGGCTCCCGCCCCCCACCTCCCTGCGGCCCGCCGCACCGGATCCAAACCTCGCAAGGAGTACGGGATGTCCTTCGACCCGTCACCGTCCTATCCGTACCACCCACCCGAATCCTCGCCCTCTTACGACACCTACCCCTGGCAGCCGCAGCAGCAGCCCGAACCCCCCGAGCCGCGCGCCCAGCGCCACACCGCGCTCGGGCACCACAGCGACCTGCGGGTGCTGCGCAGCGCCTACCGCTGGCAGCGGCGCGTGGCCACACTCACGGCGCTCGGCTACTTCACCCTGTTCCTGATCCTGTCGGCGTTCGCACCGTCGTTCATGACGAGCTCCGTCACCGACGGCCTGCCCACCGGCCTGCTGCTCGCCCTCATCCAGGTGCCCGTGACCTGGCTCGCCATCGCCCTGTACGAGCAGACGGCCCGCCGTCGCGTCGACCCGATCGCGGACCGGATACGCAAGCAGGCCGAGCTGGACGCCAAGCGGGAGGCGGCACGGTGATCAGCGAGTTCAGCGGCAACGCGCAGGCGATGTCCCTGGTGGGCTTCACCTCGGTGGCCACGATCACCCTGCTGCTCTGCGTGATGACGGGCCCGGACCGGGACGACCTCGACGAGTTCTACACCGGCTACAGCTCCCTGTCGCCCATGCGCAACGGCCTGGCGATCGCCGGCGACTACATCTCCGCCGCGACCGTCCTCGGCACCGGCGGCGTGATCGCCCTCTTCGGCTACGACGGCACGGTCCTGGCCCTGAGCACAGCCCTGTCGCTGATGCTGCTGATGTTCCTGCTGGCCGAACCGCTGCGCAACGCGGGCCGGTTCACCATGGGCGACGCGCTGACCCGCCGGATGCCGGGACGCGGTGTGCGGATCGCGGCCTGTGCGGTGACACTGGCGGCGCTCATGCCGCTGATGCTGGTGCAGCTGGCGGGGACCGGGCAGCTGATGGCGTTCATCCTCGGCTTCTCCGGCGAGTCGATGCAGACGGGCTGCATCATCGGCGTGGGCGCGCTGATGATCAGTTACGCGGCGATCGGCGGCATGAAGGGCACCGCCCTCATCCAGATCCTCAAGATCGTGATGCTGCTCGGTTCGGGCATGGTGGTCGCGGTGCTGATCCTGAACCGGTTCGACTGGGACCCGGGGGCCCTGTTCGGCGCGGCCGCCGAAAACAGCGGCGTGGGCTCGGCGTTCCTCTCGTCCGGACTGCAGTTCGCGGGCGGCCCCAGCCCCGGCCTGGACATGATCACCTCGCAACTGACCGTGGTCCTCGGCGGTGGCGTCCTGCCGCACGTCACCATGCGCATGTACACCGCCTCCAGCGCCCGGCAGGTACGGCGTTCGATGTCCTGGGCGGTGTCGGGTGTGGCCCTGTTCGTGCTCGTCATCACGGTCATCGGCTTCGGCGCGACCGCGCTGGTCGGGCGGGAGACGATCGCGCAGGTCGACCCGCAGGGCAACACGGCCTATCTGCTGGGTTCGCAGGCGGCGTTCGGGGCGGAGGTGTCGACGGCGGAGACGTTCCTGTTCACGACCGTCACCACGGCCGTCTTCCTCACGCTGCTCGCCTCCGTCGCCGGCATGATCCTCGCCTGCGCCAACTCCCTCGCGCACGACGTGTTCGCGGCCCGGGTGCAGGAGATGTCACCGCGCCGCGAGATGACACTGGCCCGGCTCTCGGCGCTGGCGGTGGGCATCCCGGCGATCCTGCTGGCCACCCTCGTCCAGCACCGCAGCCTGCAGCCCCTGGTGACGCTGTCGTTCTGCCTGGGCGCCTCGGCCATCGCGCCCGCGCTGGTCTACAGCCTCTTCTGGCGCCGCTACACCCGGACGGGCCTGCTCAGCACCCTCATCGGCGGCTCGCTGGCCGTCCTGCTGCTGATGCCGGGCACCAACCTGGTCTCCGGCTCACCCGTCTCGGCCTTCCCCGACGCCGACTTCAACTGGTTCCCGTTCACGACCACGGGCCTGCTCTCCATACCCCTGGGCTTCGCCTGCGGCTGGCTGGGCACGATGGCCTCCGGCCGCCGGAAGTCGGAGGAACAACGCCACCAGTACGAGGCGGTGGAGGGCTGGATCCTCGCGGGCGCGGTCCGCAGGAACCGCTGACCGGAAGCGGCACGGCACGACGCCCCGCCGGCCTCGCGTGAGAGCGGCGGCCGGGGCGTCACCCGCATCCGCCGGGAGTGACCTCGGCCGTCACCCACGCG
>NZ_JBSHKH010000198.1:0-10687 GCF_053643595.1 Streptomyces sp. NPDC055506
GAGCGGGACTGCTCCTCCGGCAGAGGCCGCGTGTCGAGGTAGAACCACTCGGCGTCGGCGGTGGGCCATGGCGACGGCTCCGCCGCTTCGGCGGGCTCCTCGCCCATGGCGGCGACCGGGCGCCTGGGCAGCGGCGCCGTGGCCGGGGCTTCCCCGGCGGACGCGGCGGTGCGGGAACCGGCCGGCTCGGCCTGCTTGGCCTCCCCGGGCATCAGCAGTTCCACCCGCAGCCCCAGTCCGCGCTGCTGGGCGGTGAACTCCTCGACCTGGCTGCGGCAGGCGTGGTCGAGATGGGTCACGCCGGTCAGGTCGAGCCGGATCCGCGGCTTTCCGGACGCGGCGGCCGCCTCCAGCGCCTCGATCACCTTCGGCAGGCGCAGGAACGTGGCGTTGCCTGCCATGACGACCTTGGCCGTGTCCTCCTCCATGTGCTGGCGGATCACGGTCTGCGACATGCGCAGCGCGGCCAGCACGATTCCCGCGGCGACACCGAACAGCACGCCCTCCAGCAGCGCGGTCGCCACGATGACCAGCGTGGTCAGCGTCATCACCGCGAACTCGCCCCGGTCCTGCCGCCACATCTTCGGGAACTCGGCGGGCGCGAACAGCTTCCAGCCGCTGTGCACGAGGACACCGGCGAGCACGGAGATCGGGATCAGCGCGAGCACCTGCGGCAGCAGCAGCGCGAACGCGAGCAGCCACAGGCCGTGCAGTGTGCGGGAGAGCCGGGTCTTGGCCCCGGCCTGGACGTTCGCGGAACTGCGGGCCACGACCGCGGTGATCGGGAGTGCGCCGAGGACGCCCGCGACGGTGTTGCCGACTCCCTGGGCGACCAGCTCGGTGTTGTAGCGGGTGCGCGGGCCGCTGTGCATCCGGTCCACGGCGGCGGCCGTGAAGAGGCTCTCGGCGGACGCGATGACCGTGAAGGTGAGGATGGCGGTGATGATCGCCCCGTCGGTGAGCGCGCCGAACTGCTCCGCGCCCGGCAGGTTCACGGACGCGAGCAGGTTGCCCACCTGGAGCGTCTTCACGTCCACGCCGGGCAGCGCGGCGACCACCATGCCGATGCCCACGGCGACCAGCGCGGCCGGGATCTTGCCGGCCGGGCCGGGCACCTTCTTCCATACGAAGCTGAGCACGATCGTGACGATGCCGAGCAGGGTGGCGATCATCGCCTGCGGGTTGGTCAGGATGCCGGCCAGCAGCCCGGGGATCCCGGCCATGTTCTCGAGCGCGGTGCCGGGGGCCTTGGCGTCGGCCATGGGATAGGCCTGGCTGAACATCAGCGGAACGCCGATGCCGGCCAGCATGCCCTGGACGACGGCGACCGAGGTGGCCTGGAACATCCGGCCCAGTTTCACCAGCCCCAGGACGATCTGCAGCAGACCGGCGAAGAGCACGATCACGCCGAGCATGGCCACGCCGACGTCGGCGACGGTGTCCGCCACGAGCGCGGCGAGCCCGGCGGCCGGTCCGCTGACCTGGAGCGTACTGCCCTTGACCGCGCCGACGACCAGGCCGCCGATCACCCCGGAGATGATCCCGAGCTCGGCCGGAACCCCCGAGGCGACGGCGACACCGATGCACAGCGGCAGCGCGACGAGGAAGACGACGAGCGAGGCGGTGATGTCGGTGACGAGATCCCCCTTGCTCCCCACCCCCTTCGAGCCACCTGTCATCTTGCCGGCGAGCCCGCCCAGCACACCGCCACCGGCACGCCTTGCCGGACCTCCGGCAGAGCCACCCCTTGCCGGGCCTCCGGCGGGGCCGCCTGCCGGGCCTCCGGCAGGGCCGCCACCTGCCGGGCCTCCGGCAGGGCCGCCACCTGCCGGACCTCGGGCAGAGCCACCCCTCGGACGGCCTCCACCCTCGGAACGACCGCCGGCCCCCCAGTCCGCCATGACGTCCGAAGACCCGGCCGACCCCCAACTCCCCGTGCCTTCCCCGGGACTGCTCGGCCCCCAGCCCCCAGAACCGCTCGCCCCCCAGTCAGCCCCGCCCTCCGAACGACCGCCGGACCCCCAGTCCGCGACGGTGTCCGAAGACCCGGCCGGACCCCAACTCCCCGTCTCCTCCACCGGACCGGTCGAACCCCAGCCCGCAGCACCCCCCGTCGCCGGACCGCCCGACCCCCAGTCCGCGCCACCCCCCATCGCCGGACCACTCGCCCCCCAGTCCGAGACGCCCCCCTCGGCTCCAGCCGCTCCCGGGTCCGCCACGCCTCCCCCCGGGCCGACCCCCCGGCCACCCCGTGCGGCAGCACCCCGTGCGGCAGCACCCCGTCCCCGCGCGTGCGCCCCGCTCATGCGGCATGCACCTGGAACGTGCCGTCGTCGCCGCGTTCGTACACGAACCCCGTGTCGACCTCGTAGTACCAGCCGTGCAGCCGCAGCCGGCCCGCGTCGAGACGCTGCCGAACCACCGGGTAACTCCGCAGTGCGGTCAGTTGGTTGACGACGTTGCCCTGGGACACCTCAGGCAGTGACGGGTCGTCCGGCGCGGTCTCCAGTACGGAGGTCAGCTCGGGGCGGGCGATGCGGAGCCAGGCGTCGACACCGGGCAGTGCGGAGAGGTCGTCGCCGGACTTCAGCGCGCCCATCGCACCGCAGTGTGAGTGACCGCACACCACGATGTCCTGAACCCCGAGCACCTCCAGTGCGTACTCGATGGTGGCCGCCTCGCCGGAGGCCCCGGGCCGTCCGTAGGGCGGCACGATATTTCCCGCGTTGCGCAGCTCGAATATCTCACCGGGCCGCGCGCCGGTGATCAGCGCGGGTATGACCCGTGAATCCGAGCAGGTGATGAACAGCACCTCCGGATATTGCCCTTCAGCCAGTTTCCGGTATTCGCCGCTGTCGAAATCTACGCGCGTCCTGAACGTGCGCGCCCGGTCGAGCAGTGCCTTCAACTCCGCCTCCTGAGCTGGGGTTTCTTTCTATGCACCCCACCGTAGACGGCCGACCTACAGAGGAAGGTTAAGCGAACTCCAGAGCCCGGCCAGGAATTGAACATTCTTTGTCCCGGATATACATACGAACGGTAACCTTGTAGCGTGTGAACTCCAGGGCAGAGAATGCGAATTCGCGCTGCCCGGATTCATGCCGGCTCACGGAGAGACAGGACGCATGGGCATACGAGTGCTGCTCATCGAGGACGACGAGACGATCGCCGAGCCTCTCACCGAGGGGCTCGGCCACTTCGGACTGACGGTCGATCATGTCGCCACGGGCACGGACGGGCTGAGAGGCCCCTACAACGACGTCGTCCTGCTCGACCTGGGACTGCCCGACATGGACGGCATCGACGTCTGCCGGGGCATCCGCCAGGTCTCCGACGTCCCCATCGTCATCCTCAGCGCACGCGGCGAGGAGGCCGACCGCGTACTGGGCCTGGAACTGGGCGCCGACGACTATCTGGCGAAACCTTTCAGCGTACGAGAGCTGGTGGCCCGGGTCCGGGCGGTGACCCGGCGCACGCAACGCGCCCACCAGGCGTTCTCCGAGGCACCGGGCACCGCGGGTACCCCGGCGACCCCCGAGGCGCAGCCACAGCCACAGCCGTCGTACGACCCCTCCCCCGCACCGCCACCCCCGTACGAGCCGGCCCCCGCCCTCTCCTACGAGCCTCCCGCGGCGGCCTCGTACGACCCCGACCCCGATCCCCCGCACGACCCGGGCCCGCTGGTGGTGGACCGCCGTACCCGCCAGGTCTGGGTCGGCGAGGTCCCCGTCCTGCTCACCCCCAAGGAGTTCGACCTGCTGGCGCTCCTCAGCGAGGACCCGGGCGCGGTCTACTCGCGCCAGCAGATCCTGGACCGCGTCTGGGACCCGCACTACGACGGCCCGACCAAGACGCTGGACGTCCATGTGGCCGCGCTGCGCCGCAAGCTGGGTCACCCTGCGTGGATCCGGACGCTGCGGGGCGTCGGTTTCCGGCTGTCCGTGCACACCGGGCCGAACGCCACGCGGGTGGCCTCTCCGTGACCCGCCGGCTGCTGCTCAGCTACCTCAGTCTCGCCGCGCTGGTGCTGCTCTGCCTGGAGATCCCGCTGGGCTTCGTCTACTCGCGCGGGGAGCGCGAGCGGGTGGTCAACGCGGCGAAGGACGAGGCCGAGTCGGTCTCCGCGTACGCCGCGCTGTCCCTGGCGGCGGGACGGGCCGAGCGGGACCTGCCCGCACGGGTGACGCACTGCGCGAAGCGCATCGGCGGGAAGGTGGTGATCGTCGACGCCTCCGGCGCGTCGCTCGCCACCTCGCACCCGAGGGACGCCGCGATGTCCGGCAATCTGGCCGCTCGGCCGGGCATCGCGGCCGCGCTGCGGGGCACTTCGACGGTGGATGTGCGCACCTCGACCATCGGCGGTGTCGAGTACCTGTCGGTGGCGGCGCCGGTCGGCCAGGAGGCGCGGCCGGTGGGCGCGGTGTGGCTGACGGTGCCCACCCGCACGGTGCACGAGCGCGTCCACCACGTGTGGCTGCTGCTCGCCCTGGGCGGCTTCGCCGTGCTGACGGCGGTCGCCCTGGTCGGCTTCGCCTTCGCTCGCTGGGCGGGCCGCCCCATCCTCGAACTGGAGGACGCGGCACACGAGTTGGCCGAGCGCGGTGGCGGGTTCACCCCGGTGACGATCACCAAGGGGCCGCCGGAAGTGCGCAGTCTGGCCGCCGCGTTCAACCACACCGCGGCCCGGTTCGCCCATCTGCTCTCCTCCCAGCGCGCGTTCGCGGGTGAGGCCTCGCACCAGCTGAAGACGCCCCTGGCGGCACTGCGGCTGCGGCTGGAGAACCTGGAGCCGGACGTGGCCGCCCGGGCCCGGGGCAGTCTCACCGCCGCCGTCACGGAGACGGACCGGCTCGCCCGGATGGTCGAGCACCTGCTGGCGATGGCCCGGCTGGAGGAGCACGCGGCCATCCCGGCCACGGTCGACCTGGGCGCGGTCTGCGCGGAACGGCACCGCACCTGGCAGCCCCTGTTCGCGCGGGAGGGCGTCTCCCTCGTGCTCTTCGCGGGAAGCGTGGGCCCGGTGCTCGCGGTGCCGGGAGCCGTCGAGCAGATCATGGACAACCTGCTGTCCAACGCCCTGCGGGCTTCCCCGACCGGCAGCACCGTGACCATCGAGCTGCGTCTGCAGGCCCCGTCCCGCCGGGCCCTGCGGGACAGCCGCCCGCGCTGGGTCGACCTGCACGTCACCGACGAGGGCCCGGGCATGACGGAGGAGCAGCGCGCCCGCGCCTTCGACCGCTTCTGGCGCGCCCCGGGCGCCCCCAAGGGCGGCACGGGGCTCGGCCTCGCACTGGTGCAGCGGCTCGCGCACGCCAGCGGCGGCGAGGCGACCCTGCACGCGGCGGCGACGGGCGGTCTGGACGTGGTGATCCGGCTGCCGTCCGTACGCCCGCCGGTCGAGGGGCACGGGCCGGGCGGTGACCGGTCGAGGAGGCCGAGACGGGAGGCGCCGGCGCTGCCGGCGTGAGAACGTACGGACGGCATCGCCGGACACCCGGACGGCTTCGCGAGGCGGGGCCGCGGGCGGCACACTGCATGCCGTCCCACGGCCACGAGTTGTCCATGCTCCGTCAACCCTGCCCCCATAGCGTCCTTTCCGCCTCCCCCCACGCACAACCCTGCCGTCGACCGTCGGCAGGGCGGTACGGCACCTCTTGGAGTGAGAGTGGAACGTCGTAGCCTCCTGCGTGCGGCCGTCATCGGCGGCACTTCGGCCGCGTTGGGCGGAACCCTGTGGCGCGGCGCCGCCTACGCGGCCCCGGCCCAGCCCGGCTCCGGCCCCTACGGGGCGCTGGGTTCCCCGGACGCCAACGGCATCAGACTCCCCAGCGGCTTCACGAGCCGCGTGATCGCCCGCTCCGGCCAGCGGGTCGGGAGCACGTCGTACACCTGGCACAACGCCCCGGACGGCGGCGCCTGTTACGCCGACGGCACGGGCTGGATCTATGTCTCCAACTCCGAGATCAATCCCTCGGGCGGCGCGAGCGCGGTGAAGTTCTCCTCGACGGGCGCGATCACCGGCGCGTACCGCATCCTCTCCAACACCCGGCAGAACTGCGCGGGCGGCAAGACGCCCTGGAACACCTGGCTGTCCTGCGAGGAGGTGTCCCTCGGCTATGTCTACGAGACCGACCCGTGGGGCACGAACGCGGCGGTGCAGCGCGCGGCGATGGGCCGCTTCAAGCACGAGGCGGCGGCCGCGGACCCGGTGCGCAAGGTCATCTACCTGACCGAGGACGAGTCGAACGGCCGCTTCTACCGCTTCGTGCCGACGACCTGGGGCAACCTGTCGTCCGGCACACTCCAGGTGATGGTCGCGGGCAGCGCCACGAGCGGCTCCTTCACCTGGACGGACGTCCCCGAC
Organism: Streptomyces sp. NPDC055506; assembly: GCF_053643595.1. Taxonomy (NCBI): domain Bacteria; kingdom Bacillati; phylum Actinomycetota; class Actinomycetes; order Kitasatosporales; family Streptomycetaceae; genus Streptomyces; species Streptomyces sp. NPDC055506. The sequence goes on from NZ_JBSHKH010000198.1 coordinate 6,365, forward strand.
CCGGACGGCTCCCCCACGGCCACCCGCTCCCAGGTCTCCGGCTCCAAGTCCTTCAACGGCGGCGAGGGCTGCCACTACGCGAACGACACGGTCTGGTTCACGACCAAGGGCGACAACCGCGTCTGGCAGCTCAACCTCCTCAACAACACGTACGAACTGGCCTACGACGACTCCCTCGTCAACGGCACGGCCCCCCTCACCGGCGTCGACAACATCACCAGCTCCTCCTCCGGCGACCTGTTCGTCGCCGAGGACGGCGGCAACATGGAGATCTGCGTCATCACGCCGGACGACGTCGTCGCCTCGTTCCTGCGCATCGACGGCCAGTCGGGCTCCGAGATCACAGGCCCGGCGTTCTCCCCGGACGGCACCCGCCTCTACTTCTCCAGCCAACGCGGCACGACCGGCAGTTCCTCGGGAGGCATCACCTACGAGGTGAAGGGCCCGTTCCGCTCGTAGCCGCCCGCCCCGACTTCACACAACCATCACAGATTGGTCACCCCACGCTCATCAAGGGCTTCCGGGTCCTACGGTCATCCCCTCACGTAAGACCTCTGGGGGGATGACCATGACCAATCCGTACGGCAGCCCGCACAACAGCCCGTATCCCGCGCCGCCCGCGCCGCAGCCCGCACGCCCGGCACCCCGCTGGGCCAGGAAGCGCTACATGGTGCCCGCCCTGGGCCTGGCCCTGTTCATAGGCGCGGGCATCGGCGCGGGCGGCGGCGAGACCACCACCGACGCGAAACCGGCGGCCGCCAAGCCGCGGCCGACCGTCACGGTCACCGCGACCGCGACGGCCACCGCGACTCCGCTCGCGAAGAAGCCGGAACCCGCTCCCACGGTCACCGCCACGAAGACCGTCAGGGCCACCGTCACCGTCACCGCCCGGCCGGCGGCGGGCGGCGGCTCCGGCGACAGCGGCTCGGACGACGGCGGTTCCGGTGGCGCGGACGTCTACTACGCCAACTGCAGCGCCGTCCGGGCCGCCGGTGCCGCGCCCATCAGTCGTGGTGAACCCGGGTACGCCTCCCACCTGGACCGGGACAACGACGGGGTCGCCTGCGACACGTGACCCGGGTGGGCCGGTGACCATCGGTGCGTCCGGCCGTTCCTCCGGTTGGGCAGCTCGTACGGGCTGCCCGGCCGACGGAAGGAACATCACCGTGGACACGACCGTGCCCGCCCCCGACGCCCAGCCCGTGCTGCCGCGCGCCGAGTGGGTCAAGACGCTGCCGCAGACCATCGTCGCGTCGTGCGTTCTGCTCCTCGACGCCGAGGACCGGATCCTGCTGCTGCGCTACGCCGGGTGCCAGCCCGCCGCCGGGCTCTGGGGGCTGCCGGGCGGCATGCTCGACCACGGGGAGGACCCCTTGGGTGCCGCGCGCCGAGAGCTGTACGAGGAGACCGGCATCGTCGTCGACCACGATCCCCGGCTCATCGGCTACGACCACCGGGCCGATGTGAACGGCACGGGCCCGGTCATCGACTTCTACTTCCACGGCGGCCGCCTCCCGGCCGGGCTCTCCGTCAGGCGCAGCGCCGAGCACGACGACGACGGCCTGTTCGCCCTCGGCGACCTGGAATCCACCCCGCTGACGAACTCGTTGCCGGCCCTGGCCGCCCTGCACACGGCCGCGCTGACCGGAACCGTCGTCTGCCTGCGGGAAGGCCTGCCCCAGTGACCGCGCCCCGCCGCCTGGCGGCAGCCGTCCTGGCTTCCCTCGCACTGTCCCTGGCCCTGAACACGCCCTCGTCCCCGGCCACGACACCCCGCACACCGGACGGGCTGGAACAGGAGGCGGCGCGGGCCCTGGAAACAACCCGGGCGGTCAGCGTCCACATCCGCGTCCGGGACCGACGGCACACCGTCGAGGCAGGCGCCGGAGAAGCCGCCCTCGGCACCGGCCGCCCCGTGCCGGACGGCGCGCACTTCCGGGTCGCCAGCGTCACGAAGTCCTTCGTGGCCGCGACCGTGCTGCACCTGGCCGCCGAGCGGCGGCTGTCCCTGGACGACACGGTGGAGCACTGGCTGCCCGGCCTAGTCCGGGGACACGGCAACGACGGCCGCCGCATCACCGTCAGGCACCTGCTCCAGCACACCAGCGGTCTGCACGACTACGACAGCACCGAGCTGACCGGCAGGACGGCCCCCGACTTCGAGCGCCATCGCTTCGACCACATCGACCCTGAGCACCTCGTCGCCGCCGCCCTGCGGCACCCCCCGGACTTCCCCCCTGTCGCCCCCGGCGACCCCGAGCCCCGCTGGAGCTACTCCAACACCGGCTACCACCTGCTGGGCGCCATCATCGAGAAGGTCACGGGACGCCCCTGGGCCGAGGAGGTGAAGGCCCGGATCGTCCGCCGGCTGGGGCTGCGCGGCACCCGTGTCCCGGGAGACGACCCGTACCTGCCGAAGCCGTACGCTCGCACCTACCACCGGTTCGCCGGGTCCGGCGGCCACACCGACACCACCGTCCGGAACATGGCGTGGGCCGGTGCCGCCGGTGCGCTGGTCTCCACCTCCCGCGACCTGGACCGGTTCTTCACGGCCCTGCTCACCGGCGAACTGCTGCCGCCCCGGGAGCTCACCGCGATGCGCACCACCGTCCCGACCAACGAGGAGCACCAGCGGTTCACGCCCGGACTGCGCTACGGCCTCGGCCTGATGCGACAGCCGCTGCCGTGCGGCGGCAGCCGCTGGGGCCACCACGGCGACCTCGAAGGCACCTTCGTCAGAACGGGCGTCACCGCCGACGGCAGCCGGTCCGTGGTCATCACGGTCAACGGCAGGACCACCGACGACACCCACCTCCTCACCACCGAGAGGGCCCTCCAGGGGATCATCGACCGGCAGCTGTGCCGGCGGTGACCGGCGCTCAGGCCGTCGGCAGCAGGTCGACGGCCCGCACCCGCTTCAGATGGATCAGGAGGTCGAAGCAGCGGCCCAGCGCGATGTCGAACTCGTTGCGCTCCTCCGGATAGGCGGTGCCGACACTGCGCGTGGGCCGGGCCGTGCCCAGCCAGTGGCGGGCCGGGGCCGGTACGGTCCGCAGGTCCAGGACGTAGCGGTCGTGGCGCACCCGGTCCAGCGTGTGCTCGTTGCCGCCGGGCCGGGCGGGGCCGACCGTGTGGGTGAGCATCCGCGTCTCCTCCGGGTCGGTGGCCTTGAACGCGCCACGGCCGAAGGTGAGCCCGATGCTCACATAGCCGCTGCCGAGCCGGTCGCGCAGGAACGCCCCCTGCGTCCTGGGCAGAACCTTCGGGTCCTCGGGTTCGTAGCCGATGTGGTTGTTGTGGCCCGACAGCAGGATCCGGTGCCCGGTGTGCTCGCGCCACCAGACGACGTTGTCCGCCATGACGCCGTCCCGCCACCGCATGGCCTCGGCGACCTGCCGCGGATCCGCGAAGTCGAAGCCGTAGCCGGTCGCCGTCTGGTCGATGACCGTGGCGTGCCGCAGCACCCGGGCGAACTCCTCACGCCCGGCCTCGCCACCCGGCGCCGCTGACTCCAGCAGCTTCAGGGCGCGTCCGGTCCGCGAGGCCATCTCCCGCCGTTCGGCGAGCGGCCGGGTGAGGTACGTCTTCTGGTACTCGGCGGAGGGGACCGTCGGCCGCAGCCCTCGGTACAACTCGTCCAGGCGCGGCGCGAGTTCAGGCCGGACCCGGGCGGCGTACTCCGTCACCCGGTCGTACAGCTCCGGCCCGGTGTAGCCCCAGTCGTCGCCCATGAACCGGACCGGGTCCCCGGGGTGCTCGCGGTTGTACGCCCGCATCCACTCGACCAGTGCCAGGTTCTCGGCGGTGTTGTTCAGCGCGTAGGTGTACTGGAAGTCCTCCCGCATGATGCGCCGCGGATCGCCCTTGCCGTGCACGACGTAGTCGTCGAGGCGCACTCCGGTGCTCCAGGCCGTCTCCAGGGCGAAGGTGCGAAAGCCCCGGCGCTCCACCAGGTACCGGAAGACCCGGTCCTTGACCGTGAGGAACTCGTGCGAGCCGTGCGTCGCCTCACCCATCCCCACCACGCCCGCGCCCCCGACCGCTCCCCCGACCGGCCGGAGGTCACCGACGTCCCCGCCGGGCCCGACGGTACGCAGCGGGCTCGCGGCCCGCTCCAGGACCGGCATGACCGGGTCCCCCGCCGTACCGGGAGCGGCGGCGACCGCGGGGACCGGGGCGCAGAGGGACAACACCACGATGACAAGGGTCACTACACGCAAGGGCGGCATACCCGCATACGTGCCCGCCACCCGACGCCCCACAACCCACCCATACCTGAACGGATCGCGAGAAAACGAGAGAACGGGGGCGGCACCTCCGCAC
>NZ_JBSHKH010000199.1:0-10483 GCF_053643595.1 Streptomyces sp. NPDC055506
GGCCGGACCACCGCAGATCCTCGGTGTCGCCCGAGGGGGCTCCAGCTCGCGGAGGGGAGCCGGCTACTCCGTCTCCCGTCGCGTCAGTGCGCTCGCCGGTGTCGCTCTCAGGTGAGGGTGATGGAGGTGGCGACGGAGGCGCTGATGGCCGTGCCGACGGAGACGCCGGTCCAGAAGCCGGGGGCCTCCAGGGCCTCGAGCTCCTGCATCTCCAGCTCGCCGAGCTCGGCGTGCTCGATGTTCTCGACGGTGCCCAGGTTCTCGCTCATGTCAGTTGCCTCTCTGCGGAGTTCTACAAGGGGTGTGCTACGGATGGTGTGGGTGGGCGCTGATCAGGTCAGGGTGACCGAGACGCCGACCGAGACGCCGGTGGAGAAGGCGACGCTGATGGTGCCCCAGCCCGGGGCCTCCAGGGCCTCCAGCTCCTGCATCTCCAGCTCGACGAAGTCGCCGTTCTCGACGTTCTCGACGGTGCCCAGGTTCTCGCTCATGTCGGTTGCCTCTCTGCGGGGTTGGGTGGATGTGGCGGTGCGGATCCGGGCCCCCCGGCTGCCGCGCGGCTCACGGGGAGCCGGGCGGCAGCCGTCGGGGATGTCCGGCCGTGCGCGGGGCACGGTGCGGTGGATCGGACCGGCGGGAGCCGGCTCGGTCAGGTGAGGCTCCAGGCCACGGAGACGATCGAGATACCGACGCTGACGCCGGCGCTGGTGGCCCAGCCCGGGGCCTCCAGGGTCTCCAGCTCCTGCATCTCCAGCTCGGTGCCGAGCTCCTGCAGCTCCTGCTCGACCGGGTTGCTGTACGCCATGGTGTTCTCCTTGTGTTGTCGGTTCGGTGACGCGGTTGGTGCGGTGGTGCGGGTGCTCCTCCGGGTCAGGCGCTCAGGCCGCCGGGAGGGGTTCGGGGGAGCCGGCCACGGAGGCGGTCGGCTCGGTGGCCTCGGCGAGGAGCGCGGCGATGTCGTCGGCGCTCAACCCGGCGAGGGTGGGAAGTCCGGCGCCCCAGGCGCGCACGCTGCGCAGGGCGATGTGGTGACGCAGGTGCGGGGCCAGGTGCACGGTGCGGTCGATCCGCCAGCGCAGCATCAGCTGTTCGAGACCGTCGTCGGGCCGCGGCGCGAGCCACGGGGCCTGCTGCCGCAGGCGGTTCCACAACCGATGGACGCGGTCGGCGCTGCCGAAGCGGGTGTCTCCCCGCAGGGCCTGCCGCCACACGACCGGCCACAGGGCGCAGACCGCGCGCATCTTGGCCAGGCCCAGCGTGGTGGAGAGCTCGTTGGCGAGGGCCCAGCACTTCACCGCGTACGGGTTGCGGCCGACGTTGATCGCTCCGCGCTGGCTCTCGGCGCTGAGCCGGGCGGCCCGCAGCCGCTCTGGTGCGGGGGCCGGCAGTCCGGCGGCGACGCACCGGGCCAGTTCGTCGCCGACCGTGAGCAGACGTCCCGCCAACTCCTCGACAGCGGCGTCCTGTTCAGTGAGGTCGAGGGTGTCGCTGCTGTACGGGATGACGGTCCTGAAGATCGCTTCGAGTACGCCGTCCATGACGAGCGGCCCCGGGAGGGTCTCGGTGGCCTCGGGCACCCGGAGGGCGGCACGGGGGCGCAGGCACTCCCCCATCGCGATGCGTTTGCCGTCCTCGTGGGGGAAGCAGGCCACGGGTCCCGCCTCGCTGCCGGTGCCCAGGGTGGTGGGTACCGCGAGGACCTCGGCGTGTTCCCCCCACGGGAGCGGGAGCGCCACCAGCCCGCTGCGCTGCCCGGAGGCCAGGTAGCGCAGGAGTTCGGGGCGGCGGCCGACGGCGGCCGAGAGCTTCGCGAAGTCGAGGGTGCTGCCCCCGCCGACGCCTACGACCAGCTCACCGGGAGAGAGCCGGGAGGCGAAGGCCTCGACGGCCGGCATCCCTCCGTCCGCCGGGGTGACCGTCCGGCTGGGCGTGAACCCGGCGTGGGCGATCTCGGCGACGATCTTCCGGGTGACGGCGTGGTCGGCCACGGCCGGGTCGGCCAGGACGGTCACGCCGGTGGGGCTCAGTTCCCGCAGCAGCACGGGAATCCGGTCGTAGGTGTCGAGAGAGACGGGCATGGGGTCAGCTCCTCGCGGCCAGGGAGGTCGTCGGCAGCAGGCTGGTGAGTCCCTCCTCGACGCAGGTCATGAGCTCGGCGACCTCGGCGCGGCTGTAGGTCAGGGAGGGCACGAGCTGGATGCCGGAGGGACCGGGGTGGACGATGGCGCCCGCGTGGCGGATCCGGGTGACGAGGTCGGCGACGTCCGCTCCGGCCAGGGCGCGGCCGTCGGGGTGGGTCAGGTGCAGGGTGCGGAAGCAGCCGACGCCGGTGGTGTGCGTGGCGAGCGGGTGCCGCTCGACCAGGTCCGCGAGCCCCTGCTGGAGCCAGGCCGCGACGTTGCGGCCCGCCGTGACCGCGTCGAGGCGCTCCATCTCGGAGATCGTGGCGCTGATGGCGGCGCAGGCGAGGGCGGTCGCGCCCTGGGTCTCGGCGTGGGCGAACATCGTGTCGTGCTCGACGAGGGCCCGGGTCACCCGGTGGGACATCACCAGGGCGGCGGCGGGGCATGCCCCGTTGGTCAGGCCCTTGGAGGTGACGAGTACGTCGGGCAGGCCCGGCCAGCTCTCGGAGGCGAACCAGCTTCCGGTGCGGCCGAAGCCGGTGGCGACCTCGTCGGCGACCAGGAGGAAACCGTACTCGTCGCGCAGACGGCCCAGTTCGGCCACGTATGACTCGTCGAGCGGGAGGGTGCCGGTGCCGATGACGGGTTCCACCACGACCGCGGCGACCTGGCCGCCGAGGGCGGCCATCAGCCGGCCGAGTTCGGCCGTGTCGTTCGGGGTGACGTGGCGGATCAGCCGCTGGTCCACGCCGTAGACCCGCTGTCCCAGGTCCTCCCCGGTCAGGGCGAATCCGCCGAAGGTCAGTCCGTGGAAGCTGCCCCGCAGGGCGACCACCAGGTTGCGTCCGGGCCGTCCCTGTACGGCGTGGTGGATCCGCGCCAGTTTCATGACCGCGTCGTTGGCGACTCCGCCGCCGGTGGAGAAGAGCACCCGGGAGTAGTGGTCGGGCCCGCAGATCCGCAGCAGGTCCTCGGCGGCGCGGCGGGCGTAGCTGTTCTCGAAGCGGAAGGCCCCGAGGTAGGAGGCGTGCTGGGCGGCTTCGGCGACGGCCTCGGCGATGCGCGGGTTGCCGTAGCCGAGGTTCGCGTTCCACAGCCCGCTGTCGGCGTCGAGTGCGGTGCTGCCGTCCGCGAAGGTGACGCGGTGTCCGGCGGCGCCGACGGCGCAGAGGCTGTCGTCGCCGTGGCTGGAGGGCGGTATGAGGTAGGGCCAGAGCGCGGTCATCGGGAGGCTTCCGTGGTCAGGAGTGTCACGCGGTGACGCTCGCCGGGCGGGGAGAGGAGCTGGCGGGAGGTGATGGTCAGGCCGGACGCGGTGAGCTCTTCCTCCAGGCGCGGCAGGTCGAGGACGGCCACGCGGTCCGTGCAGACCGTGACGGGGCTGTCGTCCTGCGGCGGGTCGGCGGGGAGCAGGGTGACCGTGCGGCTTTCGGCGCCGGCGGGCCAGTGCTCGTACAGCTCGTAGACGGTGCCGCCGGCTCCGGTGACCCGTACGGCCGTCTCGTCGGGGCCGTCGCAGTCGCCCCGCTCCAGGACGGTCAGGAGGAACCGGCCGCCGTCGGCCAGGTGCGCGAGGACGCTGCGGTACAGGCCCGCGCGGCCGTCCTCGTCCAGGAGCGAGAGCGAGGTGGTGCCGAGCAGGATGTGCGGGAACCGCTGTCCGAGTTCGAAGCGGGACATGTCTCCCCGCACCACGGTGCAGCGCTCCCGCATCGACGCCGGGGCCCGGTCCAGCGCGGTCCGCAGCAGCGCCAGCATGTCGGTGGACAGGTCCAGGGCGGTGACCTGCCGACCGATGGCGAGCAGCGGCAGGCTGAACCGCCCCGACCCGGCCGCGAGGTCGAGCACAGGGCCGGGCGCCATCCGCACGGCGGTCAGCAGCGCCCGGGTCTCCGGGTCGTCGTACGTGGCGAGGTCGTGGTAGAGCGGAGCACCGAGAGCGTCGTACAGACCGCACACCCGGACCCTGCCGCCGAGCTCGGCGATCCGGCGGGCGGCGAGGGTGCGTGCGTGGGCCGTCCCGGCCTCGTGGACCGCGAGGGGCATGGCCGGGGCGCTCATCGTGCGGCCGCCGGGATGCGCACCGGCAGGGGCAGGTCGTGGCGGGCGAACAGCTCGGCCAGCTGGTCCAGCTCGGCGGCGGGGACGAGGTCGCCCGGCTCTCCGGACGTCGCGAGGAGGCACTCCAGGGCCTGTGCGGCGCGCCGGTCGACGGCGAACAGGCGGCTGCCGGCCACGATGTACGCCTCCCCCTCGCCGCCCGGGTCCGCGTCCGCGTACAGCACGATCGGCAGGGTCGGATCCGCCAGGTCGGCGTCGGCTCCGGACTCGGCGAGCCCGGGCGTCAGACGGAAGCCGAACCCGGAGACCCGCAGGCCGGTGGCTCCACGCGCCATGAGGCTGCGCAGCGCGCCGACGGCTTCGAGGTAGCGGGCCAGGAAGGGGCGTCCGCGCAGGGCCTCGGCCCGCGTCCCGGCCGGCAGTGCCGCGTCCAGTGCGGCGCCTGGTCCGGTCCGGGCGAAGCGTTCGGTGAGGGTGTCGAGGCTGTCGTCGACCGTGCCGAGCACCGCTCCCGTGGGGCTGGTGGACAGCTGCCCGTTCCGGTCGGCGTAGAGGCGCAGGGCCGGTCCGTCCGCCGGGTTGTGAGCACCGCTCAGGGCGGCCGGGTCGGCCAGCAGCACCGAGGAGGTGATGAGGAACTCGGGGAAGACGCCCTCGGCGAGCGCCCGGTCGGCGTCGGCGAGGAATGCCTCGAAGTCGTGTCGGTCGAAGACGCGTATGACGGTCGGGCCGAAGACGGTCATGAAGGGGCTGGCGGCGTAGGCGTGGGTCTGCAGGAAGAAGTCCTGGCCGTTGGAGAACTCGTCGCCGGGCTCCGTGAGGCTGCCCTGGTAGCCGACGGCGGGGGCGAGGTCGCCGGTGCCGTCGCCGGGTGCCAGCAGGAGGGTGCGGGGGCCGACGAGCCCGGCGGCCGTGACGGCGGGGATGTGCGCCGCGTCGGCCAGGACGAGCGTGCCGACGCCGGCGCCGGCGGGCCCGGCGAGCGGGGCGGCGGTGGCCCAGGAGATCAGGTGCTGCTTCAGACGTCCACGAGCTGTCGTGTCCATGCCAGATAGATCCTTTACTGGTCTGCTTCCCCCTCTGCGTCAGGGCAGCAGGGAATCGGGTTCGGGCGGTCAGCCCCGAGCAGGCGGCAGGCGAGCGGTCAGTGCGGTGCCGTCACGGACCGCAGGATCGCCGACAGGTCCGCGAGCGACTCCTGGGCGCCGAAGAGCTTGTGCACGGCCGTGGTGTTCAGAACGATCTCGTCCACCCCCACCTCTTCGTAGGCCCGGAGAGCCTTGACCGCCTGCGGCAGATCGCCACCCGCGAACGCGCCTGTCTCCACGACACCGCGCGCCACGTCCTCGATCCGCCCCGAGCCGACGTCCACACCCGCCCGGCCGAGCATGTCCAGATAGTGCGGGGCCCGCATGTGCGGCGCGTTGCCCGCCAGCGCGAGCCGTTCGGGCCCGGCGCCCTCGCGCCCCTCCTTCTCCAGTCCCGCCGGGACCATGGCGACGACACGGGGCAGTGACGTCCGCCCCGCCCGCGCGGCGCCCTCGGCCACCGCGGGCAGGATCACGTCCCGCAGGTATCCGGGCGGCGTCAGCCAGGTGATCACGACGTCCGCCACCTCGCCCGCCAGCCGGGCCATACCCGGCCGCAGCACGCCCAGACCCACGTCGACCCTGGGTGCCGCCGCCGGAGCCAGCTGGCCCCGGAAGGTGAGGTGCGGGCCGTCCATGACGACCGTCTCGCCGTCGAGCAGCCGGCGCACCGCCGTCACGTACTGCCGCGCCACCCCCAGCGGCTTCTCGTACGGCGCTCCCAGGATGTTCTCCTGGAAGGCCCTGGCTCCCGGGCCAAAGCCCGCGATCACCGGTTCCCCGGTGGCCAGGGCCACGGAACGCGCCTGCAGAGCCGCCTCGTACGGGTGGCGCAGGGGCATCAGCGTGACACCGAAGCCGGTCGGGACCCGGAACCCGGCCCCGGCCAGACCGGTGAAGGTCTGGTGGGGCTCCATCACCATGGCCTGTCCCTGCCAGAGGCGGGTCGCCCCGGTCCACCGGACCAGTCCGGCGAAGGGGAGCGCCTGCTCCAGGCGGCGGGGTACACAAGGGAGGAGCACGGAGTAGTCGGTCATGGCGTCGGGGTCTCCTGGGTCGTGATGTCGGGCCGGCCGCTGCCGCTGACTACTTCCAGTCGTTGTTGTTCTTCGGCAGCGGGATCGGGCCGGGCAGCAGGTCGCCGATGAGCTGGAGCCACGCGCGGGGGTTGACCCCCGGGACGAACGCCGTCCCGTTCCCGGTGCCGCGCTCCGCCGCCGCCACGGACGCCGACACCGACGCCGACGCCGTGACCGTCTCCGTCGCCGCCGCCGACTCCGCCACCGTCCGGCTGCCCGCCGGCTGCTCGGCGGCGAAGGCCGTCCCCTGGCCGGCCAGGGCGATCATCCCCGCGGTCAGCAGACCGACGACGACGTGTCCACGACGACGGAACGACTGCGTGCTGCGGGACGTGGCGCGGTTCACGGATATCTCCTCGATGCTCGATGCGGCGTTTTCGTTCTGCGCTGTTCGTTCTTCCTTGCGAGAACGACTCTGCCGTCTGGCGAGGGCCGCCACGAGGCCATTTGCGCGCAGCTTGCTGCACCCGCGGATTCCTCAAGCTGCAGCGACGGCCCTCACGCCCCGCCCGCCCGCCGTCACCGAATTGGCTGTGCGATACCAGAACTAACGGACATATGTTGATAATCCGTCATTGACAGTCGACTGCGGGCGCTCAAGGATTCCAGGGACCGCATGTGTGATCGATCAGCAACAGGGGGAGACACATGGGCAATCCGCTCGCGTTCCTGGGCGTGAACGAGGAAGAGGAACGGCTGTACCGCGCCCTCCTGAGACGCGGCTCGTCCGCGCCCGCGTCCGGCACCCAGGAGCCCGGTCCGGACTCGCACACGCCGTTCGAAGAGGCGGCCCTGGACCGGCTGGTGGCGTTGGGGATCGCCACCCGGAACACCCAGGGCGCGGTCCGCCCGGTCCCTCCGCCCCGGGCCGTGGACGCGTTGATCGACGGCCGGCTGCGCCGCCTGCGGGAGGAGCTGGAGAGCGAGGCCACGCGGCACTCGGTCATCGAGTCCCTGTTCCTGGAGCGCCTGACCGCCCCCTCCTCGCCCCGCGCGGACGCCGCCGACGGCGGCCAGATGATCACGCAGCTGCACGGGATCGAGGCGGTCCGGGAAGCCATCGACGAGCTGACCTTCTTCGCCCGGACCGAGGACCTGACCACGGAGCCGACCGGCATCCTGACCGAGGAGTCGATCGCCGTCTCGCACCCGATCAACATGCGGTTGCTGCGCCGGGGGGTGCGCATGCGCATGATCATGGGGTCCGCGATCATGCAGGACGACACCACGCTCACCTATATGCGTGAGCTGGTCTCGCACGGCGCCGAGGTGCGGATCTCCCACCACCCCATCGAGCGCGTGATCATCGTCGATCGGTCGGCCGCGCTGACCCCCATCAACCCCGCGCACACCTCGGTGGGGGCGCTGCTGGTGCGGGAACCCGGACTGGTGGCCACGCTGGTCACCCTCTTCGAACGCATGTGGGAGGCCGCGGAGGAACTTCCCGGCGAGGACGCGGACATGCCGTCCGACATCGAACGCGAGATCCTCGCCATGCTCAGAGAGGCCGACAAGGACGAGACCGCGGCGCGGCGCCTCGGGGTGTCCGTGCGCACCTACCGCAAGCACCTGGCCACGATCATGCGCCGCCTCGGCGCCGCGAACCGGGTGGAGGCCGCGCTGCTCGCTCATGAGAAGGGCTGGCTGAGCTGAGAAAAGGCAAACGGCGCGTACAGCACGTACCTGCTCGTACGCGCCGACGCGCCGCTGGGGCGGGCCTCGCTGGGCCTACTCTTCGTCCTCGGGCTTCTCCGCCTCGTTGATCTCTTCCTCGAGACCGAGCTGCTCGATGAGCCACTTGTCGAACTCGATCGCGGCACGCACCCAGCTGACCGTCGAGGAGACGAAGTGCTCCAGGCTGACACCCATGCCGATCAGCATCTGGGCCTCGCCGATCAGGCGGACCGTGCCGTCGTCGTGGGTGTGGCTGTAGACCTTGGGCCACAGGGTGCGGCGGTTCCAGTCGTCGATGGACTCCAGGATCTGCGGCTTCGCCTCGATCTCATGGGGCCGGTCGTAGAACGTCCGCACGGAGAAGACCTGCTGGTCTCCCTCACCCCGGAACATGAAGTAGGTGCGGAACTGCTCCCACGGCGCCGCGAGGTCACCCTCGTCGTCGACGACGTACTTGAGCTCCATCTGGTCGAGGAGCTGCTTCACGAGGTCCTGATCCGGGACGACGGGGCCGGCCGGGCCGCCGGGCTGCGGCTCGGGCTGGCCCCCGAAGTTCGGAATCGAGGACGGGTCGATGGTCACCGTGAATTTCCCTTCGTACGGATTCCGCCATCCTCCCCCATGCGGGGAGGGGGGTGGCAAGCCCGGACGGGCCCCGTCAGCCCTCGGCTGACAGGATCCGGCCGGTCAACGGAAGTACCGGGTACCCACCGGAGTCCTCACACGGCTGTCAGGCGCGACGGACCTCGAAGATGTCGACCTTGTTGTTCCAGTGCCCGCCGCCCGGGTAGTCGAGGTTGGTGAAGTTCGACCAGCCGCCCGGCGGGTCGAGCCGCCGGACCCGGTCCTCGACGGGCCAGGAGCGCAGGTCGGTGATCTTCGCGTCGCCGTAGTTCACCGAGTAGCGGCCGACCCAGTAGTAGACCGCGCTCAGCTTGTCCCGGCAGCCCCACTCGTCGAGGTCCTTCTTCCCGTCCGAGTAGAGCCGCAGGAGCTTGCCCTTGTAGCCGACCTTCATATAGAGGCACCAGTAGTCGGCGACGCACCGGGCGGGCGGCGCGGCGGCCGCGCTGGGCCCGGCGGAAGCGGCGGCGGTGGCCTTCAGCGTCTCCTCGCGGATCTCGGCGGGCAGCTCGGGGTCGGCCAGCGCCTCGGCGTCCGAGTCGTAGCAGTGCACCTCACCGCTGGGCAGCTCGGTGCAGCTGTCGGCGCCCTCCCACGAATCGGCGAGGTTGATCTTCTTCCCGTTGTACTCGGCGATCACGGGGTTCGCCGGCGCCTCGTCCGCCGGTGTGGCGGTGACCGACGGCTCGGCGGTGGGCTCCTCGGCCGCCCGCACCACCGTGCCGCTGGTGAGTACGAGCACGGTTGCCGAGGCAGTGGCCACGAGGGCAGCCGTCAACGGTCTGCGTATCACGTCTGTCTCTCCGGGGTGTGTCGTGGCGGGCTGCCGGGTTCGGCGGGTCAGCCGTGGATCAGCCTGGTGCCGTCGAGCTCCTGGGTGATGGCGCCCTTGCCGTCGCCTTCGATGTCGTAGACGACCGTGGCGTCCGACGACCACCACAGCTCACCGTCGTACGTGGCGGACGGGGCGACGCAGGTGTTCTCAGGGGAGTCGTAGGACCACGCGTAGTGGTTGTTGACGACCTCGGTCATGTCGCAGGTCCTCTTGGTTCTGATCTCGTCGGTCCCGGACGCGCCGAGGCGCGACTCGAGCCGCGTCGTGATCTTGAAGCTGGTGAACCGGGTCGAGCCGTCGATCACCTGGTCGACGCCGAGCTGCCAGTAGACGACCGACTTCCCGGTCATGTTGCCGTTGGACGTCGTGTTCGCACCGGTGTTTTCCACGTAGTAGGTCGTCTGCGGCTTCTGGCCGGGGAAGACGACGTCGAACTGGGACGAGGCCGTCCAGGCGGCCGCCGGGCCGGCGAACAGCACGCCGAGCGCGAGGGCGGACGACGTGAGACCGGCGGCGGTCAGGATCTTGCGCATGGGCATTCCTTCTGGGCTGGGGCTGAGGTGGGGACCCTCGAGGGCAGTGGAGTGCAGGGCAGGGCTGGTCGCCTGTGCCGACGCGTGCCGCGACGCGCTCTCTTCCCGTCAGCGCACGGGTGGTGGCGTGAAGCCGCGCAGAACGACGTGCAGGGATGAGTGCACCCGTGAAAGCCCCCGTGAATTCCCCCGTGAATGGTCGACGCGCCAGGGGGACTGGTCAGGTCCACATCACTGGCAGCCCGGTCACTTTAGACACAGGGGCAACACGCCGACAGAGGGCCGAGGGGACGTGGCCGAGAAGTGCTCCGCGAGCGGAAGCGGCAGCTGAATACGGAAGATCGTTCGAATCCTGCCCGAACGGTGCGACGATGCCATGAAGCGGAGCGCGCGGAGTGCGCGGGGATGAGCCCGAGTTGGCCGAATACCTCGTATGCCTGCCCCGGCGACGGCCCGCCCCACAGGC
>NZ_JBSHKH010000200.1:0-10350 GCF_053643595.1 Streptomyces sp. NPDC055506
GGAGCTGAACGAGGGCGTCGCCGCCAAGTTCGGCAAGCAGTCCCCGTTCGACTTCCGTGTCCGGCTCGGTGTCGGGCTTGGTGTGTGCTCGGCGGCGGGCCAGGCGGCGGGATGGGTGTGTGGTTCGGCGTCGGGCCAGGCGGCGGGATGGGTGTGTGGTTCGGCATCGGGCCAGTCGGTGGGCTCGGCGCGTGGCTCGGTGTCGGGCCAGGCCGCGGGCTCGGTGTGTGGCTCGGCGTCACCCGCCGGAGTGGCGGCGTTGTCCACAGGCGAACGGTGATCCACAGCGCTCAGCGGCCTCGGCCCGGGCGCGGCAGTCTGGCGGACACAGCCGTACGGGACGGGCCCGTACGGGGGTCGGCCCGGTGTCGGATTCCGGGCGAGGGAGGGGTTCGTGATGAACGAGACGATGGTCTGCGCGGTCGGCAGGGTGGCGACGCAGCCGGTGTACCGGGAGATGGCGTCCGGCCCGTCGGCGAGGTTCCGGCTGGCGGTTACCGCGCGCTACTGGGACCGCGAGAAGAACACGTGGACGGACGGGCACACCAACTTCTTCACGGTGTGGGCCAACCGCCAGCTCGCCACGAACACGGCGGCGTCGCTGACGGTGGGCGAGCCCGTGATCGTGCAGGGCAGGCTGAAGGTGCGGACCGATGTGCGCGAGGGGCAGAGCTGGACCTCGGCGGACATCGACGCGGTTGCGATCGGCCATGATCTCGCCTGGGGCACCTCGGCCTTCCGGCGCGGAGGCAAGCCCGAGACGGCCGCCTCCCCGGCCTCACCGGAGCCCAACTGGGAGACTCCGCCGGACGATTCGGCGGAGCGCTCGGACGCGTCCGCTCAACAACAGCCGGAGCCAGCAGCCTTGACGTGACATCAGTCACCGTCGCTCTGTCCGACCTGCGGCTTATCGACGAGTGCGCACCATGCGACCAGCGGTGGATTTGTCGATAAGCCCTCCCCGTAAGGGATCTTGGCGATAACGATTCCGAGTCGGATCACTCATCCGACCGTCTGACCGGCGGGCGGGGTCCGACGCCTCCCTAGGATGCCGGACATGGTTCTCGGGGCTCGCGATGCCCGTGAGACTTCTGATTTCTGCTGGTGGGACCGTACCCCCCACGTCAACGGGTCCTGCTCGAAAGGAAATTTGGTGTTTGCTTCGTTCTCGGCGGTGTTCGTACGCAGGCGAGGGGCGGCCCGCCTCGGCGCCGCGACGCTGGTGTCCGGGCTCGTCGCCGCGGGCGTGCTGGCCGGTGCCGGCCAGGCGTCCGCCGACGAGACGACGCAGGGTGAGGGCGGGGCGACCGCGACCATAGCCGGACTCAAGATGTACGGCACCGCGGTGATACACGGCGGCACCGGGGACCAGCAGGTGTCGGCGGGCCTGTTCGAGATGTCCGTCGAGGGCGGCGGCATGCTGCAGACGTACTGTGTCGACCTCCACAACCCCACGCAGCGGGACGCCAGGTACCACGAGACGCCCTGGGGCGGCACGTCCCTGGGCGCCAACAAGGACGCCGGCCGGATCCGCTGGATCCTGCAGAACTCCTACCCGCAGGTGAACGACCTCGCGGCGCTCGCGCGGAAGGCGGGCGTGCGAGGTGCGCTGACCGAGCAGGACGCGGCGTCCGGCACACAGGTGGCGATCTGGCGCTACTCGGACGATGTGGCCGTCGACGCGCTCGACCCGCAGGCCGAACAGCTCGCGGACTACCTGGAGAAGAACGCGCGGAATCTGCCCGAGCCCCGGGCCTCGCTCACCCTCGACCCGCCCGCGGTCTCCGGCCGTCCGGGCGAGCGGCTCGGCCCGGTCACGGTGCACACCAACGCGAGTGGCGTGTCGGTGGCGCCGCCCGCGGACGCCGCCACGAGCGGGGTGCGGATCGTCGACAAGCAGGGCAGGCCCATCACGTCCGCGGCCGACGGCGGGCAGGTGTTCTTCGACGTGCCCGAGGACGCGGCGGCGGGCACGGCCGATCTGACCGTGCAGGCCTCGACCACCGTGCCGGTCGGCCGGGCCTTCGCCTCCGAGAGCCGGAGCCAGACGCAGATCCTGGCCGGCTCCAGCGAGTCGACGGTGTCCGCGAAGGCCGGGGCGACCTGGGCGAAGCAGGGCGCGATACCGGCACTGTCTGCGGCGAAGAACTGCGACAAGGGCGGTGTGGACGTCATCGCGTCCAACAAGGGCGACGAGCCGTTCACCTTCGAACTGGCAGGCCTTGAGCACACCATCGCCGCGGGCGAGACCAGGACGGTGACGGTCCCGCTCCAGGAGGACCAGGCGTACGACTTCACGATCCATGGCCCCGGCGGCTTCACTCAGCGCTTCACGGGCATGCTGGACTGCCAGACCCGCAGCAGTGAGACGGGCACGGCCACGCAGACCCTGAGCGAACCGAGCCCCGCCACGGTGGGCGGCACTGCCTCCGACACCAACCTCGCCGAAACCGGCTCCTCCGTCGTCACCCCGCTCATCACGGGCATCGCCATCACCTTGGTCGTCATCGGCGGCGCAACCCTGATCGTCCTCCGCCGCAAGGCGACTCCGACGAGCGACTGACCGGCCCGGACGAGAGACTGAGCGGCCCGGACGAGCGACTCATCGGCCCGGACGAGCCTATGGCGGCTCGGAGTTGTACTCGCCATAGGCTCAGCCCATGAAGATCACGGTGCGGCCGGCAGCCGACGCGGACCTGTCAGCGCTGTTGGCCCTCTACCGCGAACTGAACCCGGACGACGCGCCGCTGTCCAAGGCCGCTGCGGACGACATCTGGGCGGCCATATCCGGGCAGCACGGCAGGACCGTTCTGGTCGCGGATGCCGACGGCACCGTGGCCGGGACAGCCGACTGCGTCGTCATGCCGAACCTCACGCGCGGGGGCCGGGCCATCCTGTTCGTGGAGAACGTCGTGGTGGCCGGAGGTTTTCAGCGTCGTGGTGTCGGGCGGCAGCTGATGGAGTCGGCCGTGCGGCTGGGTGAGGCCGCCGGCTGTTACAAGGTGCAGTTGCTGGCGGCGGACGACGCGTATGTCCACAGCTTCTATGAGGCCTGCGGCTTCAAAGCCCTGGCACAGGGGTTTCGCCGCTACGTCGAGTAGCCGCGCGCATCCGCGCGGGGGAACCGAACCGATCGCCCTGACGTGTTCCAGTGCGGGGGTGGTGGTTCACGCTGCGATCCGATCAAGATCGGGGCAAGGCCGGTGCGGATGTCAGTGCCGGCAGCGATACTTGCGGTGACGGATGACCATGGGGGAGGTCACAGTGACACACCTGCCGAAGAGCACTTCACCACCACCGGGCCCCAGCACGCCCATTCTCCCGGCCGTTCCGGCGCAGCCGGCACCACTGTCCCGGCCCCCCGGCAGCGGCCAAGCCGCCTCCCCGCCCCCGGCGCCCCGCCGCACCGCCTTCGCGGAGGGCCTCGACCAACTCCGCGCCGCCGCCACCACAGAGCCCGGCCGCCTGCGCATCATCGGCGCCCTCCTGGCCCTCCTGGTCGTCGCCTTCGGCGCCGTCACCGCCTGGCAGATGACCGACCGCGCGGCCGCCGCCGACGACGTTCTCACCAGCAGTCAGCCCCTCAGCTCGGACGCGGCCGACATCTACCGTTCGCTCGCGGACGCCAACACCGCCGCCTCCAGCGGCTTCCTCGCCGGCGGCCAGGAATCGGCCGCCTCCCGCGACCGCTACGAGCAGGACATCCGCACGGCCGCCGACAAACTCGTCAACGCCGCTGCCAACGCTGACCCGGACTCCCCGTCCACCGCGACGATCGCCAAGCTCAACAAGCTCCTCCCGGAGTACAAGGGCCTGGTCGAACGCGCCCGCACCTACAACCGCCAGGGCTTCCCGGTCGGCGGCGCCTACCTCCGCTACGCCAACGAGAAGATGCAGCAGCAGATGCTCCCGGCGGCGGAGGACCTGTACAAGAAGGAGAACCAGCGCCTGCGCGCGGACTACGCGGACGCCACGCCCTACCCCTGGGCGGCCATCGCCCTGGGCCTCGCCGCCCTGGCCGCCCTCGCCTGGGCCCAGCACCGCAACTACCGGCGTACGAACCGGGTGCTGAACCACGGCCTGGTCGCCGCCACAGCCACCGCGACGGTGGTCCTGCTCTGGCTGGTCGTCGGCCACAGCATCGCCCGCGCGGGCCTGAACGACTCCTACGACCACGGCGTCCGCTCCCTGAACGTGCTGCACGACGCCCGCATCGCCTCCCTCAAGGCACGGGGCAACGAGAACCTGACCCTGGTGGCCCGTGGCGCCGAGACGAAGAAGATCGGCGCGCAGACCTACGACGCCTACGACTACGACTTCCGCACGGACATCGCCGACCTCGGCAAGTACCTGGCGGACGCCGCGAACCTCGCCGACGACACCTCGGGCGAACAGCCCGTCACTGCCGCCGTCGGCAACATGGCGGAGTGGAAGAAGCGCCACACCGCCGCCCGTGAGCAGGACGAGAACGGCAACTACCAGCAGGCGCTGGACCGGGTCATCGGCACCAAGGGCGCGACCGGCGAGTGCTTCGACAGCGTCGACGCGAACCTGCGCACGGCGCTCGCGCACGAGGAGACCGAGTTCAAGCGCGCGGCCGGCGACGGCCGGGACGCCCTGACGGGCCTGTCGGCGGGCGCGGCCGTCCTCGCGGTCCTGGGCGCCGCGGGCGCGGTCCTGGGCGTCGGCCGCAGGCTGTCGGAGTACCGATGAACGGGGCGCGGGAGACAAGGGGAGACGTGAAAGGGGGCGTGAGCATGCGAGCACGACGTCTGCGGGCCAGCCTGAAGGGCTGGGGCGGGGTGGCCACGATGGCGGTCGTCTGCGCCCTGGTGGCGGTCTTCGCGCTGTGCGTCCCGCTGTCCGGACCGGGCATCGGTGACGGCCGGGCAGTCACCCAAGCCTCCCAGGCCACGGTCGAACAGGCCGAAGAGGACTGCGAGGCGCCCGAGAAGCAGACGCTCTCCCCCTCCTCCGCCGACGGCGACACCATCAAGGCGATCAAGGACCGCGACGGCGAGAAGCGCAAGCTGATCGTCGGAGTCGACCAGAACAGCTACCGCTGGGGCTACCGCAACCCCAACAGCGGCAAGACCGCGGAGCTCGAGGGCTTCGACATCGACCTGGTCCACCGCATCGCCGAGGACATACTCGGCGACCCGGACGCCGTCCAGTTCAAGGCGATCCCCACCGACCAGCGGATCCCGGCGATCCGGGACGGCCGTGTGGACATGGTCGTCCGCACGATGACGATCAACTGCGACCGGATCGCGGACGTCGCCTTCTCCGCGCCCTACTTCAAGACGGGCCAGCAGGTCCTCGCCCCGAAGTCCTCGCCCGTGAAGGGCTACGACGACACGCTCGCGGACCGCAGGATCTGCACGGCGGCCGGCTCGACGGCGTACTCCACGCTGGAGGCCGACCAGAAGGACGGCAAACTCCCCGCCAGCACCGACATCTCCACGACCGTTCCGAACCAACTCGACTGCCTGGTAAGGCTCCAGCTCGGCGAGGTCGACGCCGTGGTCACCGACGGCGCCCTCGCCGCGAGCCAGGCGGCGCAGGATCCGACGGTCCAGCTCAAGGGCGACGCCTTCACTGCCGAGTACTACGGCGTGGCGATGAAGAAGGACGCCGACGATCTGGTACGCCGGGTCAACCAGATCCTGGTGGACTACCGCAAGGACACCGCGAACGGCTGGCAGGCCTCGTACGACAAATGGCTGTCGGCGACACTGGGCAACGATGCGAAGAAGTCGGAACCTCCGGCTCCGCAGTACCTCCGCAGCACCTGACCACTCGACCGACAGCCCGACCGAACGCCGACCGCCAACCCCCGACCGAAACCCAACCACCACCCCAACCACCAACCCGACCGGCACTACCGCAGCGAGAGGTGATCGATGGGCGTCACGGGATCCACCGGGCCGGTGATGGACCGGGACGAGGTGGACCGTGCGCTGGCTCGGCTCGGCTCGGAGCACGAAGCGATCGAGACCTCGCTCCTCGCCCTGCAGGACCACGCGGGCCGCAGACTCCTGGAGGGCGCGGAGCTCACCGGCGTCACCCAGGAGCGCTGGACGTCCACGGAGGCGTCGATCACGCTGCTGTGGACGTACTTCGACGCGTACACGGACGCCCTGCGCACAGCCCGCGACATTCGCTCGCGCCGCCGCTGGTCCAGCCGCGAGGACCTGGTGGAACTGACGGAACTGCTGAACGGCGAGTCCGTCACCGTCGCGGGCAGCGCCACCGCGACAGCCAACGCCCCCACCCTGCACGGCTCCGCGAACAAACTGAGCGAGAGCTACTCGCTCACCACCCTCGTCGACCGGATGAACGAGCTGTACGCGACGAGCCTGGACATGGTCGTCGCCGCCGACGCGGTCTGGTCGGCGCTGCCGGCCCGGATCGACCTGCTGGCGGCCGAACTGCAGCGCACCCGCCGGCTCGCGCACTCGGTGGGCGTGCGTCCCGGCGAGCACCCGGCGGGCGACGACTTGGAGCGCATCACGCGCACGCTGACGAAGCTGCGCGAGCAGGTCGTCTCGGATCCGCTGGAGTTCTGGCTGGCGGCGGAGGGCAGTTCGGCCCCGGGCGGAGGCCGGCCGGACACGACGGTGTACGACCGCGAGGCGCGCGCCCTGGAGGACGTCCGCCGGGAGATCGACGCGGTCCTGACGGTCCGGCAGGACGCCGAGAAGCGGATCGTCCGGCTGCGGGACCTCCTCAGCCGTGCCGATCGCACACTGGCCGAGGCGCGCACCGCCCGTGGTGAGGTTCTCGCGAAGATCGCGGCGACGGAGGTCCCGGTCGTCAGCGGACCGCCGACGGTGTTGCAGGAGCAGGTTGCGGCGGCCGCGGAGTACCGCAGGCAGGGGCAGTGGCACCGGCTGTCCCCGCTGCTGGAGTCGCTGGAGCAGAAGGCCGAGGACGAACTGCTGCGCGCCCGCGAGTCGTTGACCGCCGTCACCGCGCCCCTGGCGGTCCGGGCCGAGCTGCGGGGCCGGCTCGACGCGTACAAGGCGAAGGTCGCGCGGCACGGTTTCGCGGAGGACGCGCTGCTGGTGGAGCGGTACGAGAAGGCGCGCCGCATGCTGTGGAGCGCCCCCTGCGATCTGCGCGCCGCCGAAGGGGCCGTGCTGCGCTACCAGCAGGCAGCCCTGGAGCTGCTCGGCGGCCCGCGGGTGCCGGACCAGGACGGACGCGAGGACGACCGGAGGGGGCCGGGCGCATGAGCGACGAGGGGGAGTCCATGACCGAGGCACGCACCTGTCAACGCCCCACCTGCACGGGCACCTACGAAGACGTGGGCGGCGGCGAGCTGTACTGCGACACCTGCGGCCTCGCCCCGGTCGTCGCGCCGGACGGCATGGTCGCCTCGCCCCCCACCGGCATCACCGCCGGCGGCAAGGGCGGTTCGCGCGGCTCGGGCGCGAGTGGCAGCTCCCGTTCCAGCGGCCGCAGTTCGCGTACGTCGTCCCAGTCGTCGAAGTCCCGCCGCTCGGTGTCGGGACGCCTCTCGCGCTCCCTGTCGGGCAAGTCGACGAGCCGTTCGGTGTCGGTGCGCAGCTCCGGTTCAGGCGCCGGTTCCTCGTCCCGGGGCCGGCTGGGCGCCGGGCTGGTGCAGGTACCGCCGATCCCGCGGCCCGACCCGCGCGAGATGGTCCTGGACAATCCCGAGGTGCCCGAGCGGAAGCGGTTCTGCTCGCGCTCCGACTGCGGGGCTCAGGTGGGCCGGGCGCGCGGTGACCGGCAGGGGCGCACGGAGGGGTTCTGCACCAAGTGCGGCCACCCGTACTCCTTCGTGCCGAAGCTCAAGTCCGGTGACGTCGTGCACGGCCAGTACGAGGTGGTCGGCTGCCTCGCGCACGGCGGCCTGGGCTGGATCTACCTCGCCGTCGACCGGGCGGTCTCGGACCGCTGGGTGGTCCTCAAGGGCCTGCTGGACACCGGCGACCAGGACGCGATGGCGGCGGCGATCTCAGAGCGGCGCTTCCTCGCGGAGATCGAGCACGCCAACATCGTGCGGATCTACAACTTCGTGGAGCACCTGGACCAGCGCACGGGCTCCCTCGACGGCTACATCGTCATGGAGTACGTCGGCGGCAAATCGCTGAAGGAGATCGCCAACGGCCGACGCACGGCGCAGGGCAGGCGCGATCCGCTGCCGGTGGAGCAGGCCTGCGCGTACGGCATCGAGGCGCTGGAGGCGCTCGGCCATCTGCACAGCCGCAACCTGCTGTACTGCGACTTCAAGGTCGACAACGCGATTCAGACCGAGGACCAGCTCAAGCTGATCGACATGGGCGCGGTGCGCAGGATGGACGACGAGGAGTCGGCCATCTACGGCACGGTGGGCTATCAGGCGCCGGAGGTGGCCGAGGCCGGCCCGTCGGTGGCGAGCGACCTCTTCACCGTCGCCCGTACGCTCGCCGTCCTGACCTTCGACTTCCAGGGCTACACGAACGTCTACGCGGACTCCCTGCCGGACCCGGACCACATCGAGGTCTTCCGGCAGTACGAGTCGTTCTACCGTCTCCTGGTCCGTGCCACCGACCCCGATCCGGCCCGCCGGTTCGCCTCCGCGCAGGAGATGACCGAGCAGCTGACAGGCGTGCTGCGGGAGGTCGTCTCACTCCAGTCGGGCTGGGCCCGGCCCGCCCTGTCCACCCTGTTCGGGCCCGAACTGCGGGTCACGGACACGGAGCTGTTCCCGAGGCTGGACGGCGAGGTGTCCCGGCTGGGGGCGCGGGCGGTGCGGACCCGGCGCGGTTCCCCGACCGCGACCGCGCTGCCGGCCGCCGAGCTGCCCGCCGCCGCGCCGACCGCCGCTCCCGCCCCGGCCGCAGCCCAGCTCACGGCCGGCGGGCAGCACCCCCAAGCCCCGCTTCCCCTCGGCCTCGTCAGAGCCGTCGACGCCCCCGCCGCCACCCTCGCCCTGCCCGTTCCCCGGGTCGACCCGTCCGACCCCAACGCCGGTTTCCTGGCGGGCCTGATGACCTCCGCGCCGGCCGAGCTGCTCGGAGCCCTCGCGGCGGCCCCGGCCCCGTCGACCGAGACGCGGCTGCGGCAGATCCGGGCCTGGCTGGAGACCGGTGAGCCGGC
Source organism: Streptomyces sp. NPDC055506 (assembly GCF_053643595.1). Taxonomy (NCBI): domain Bacteria; kingdom Bacillati; phylum Actinomycetota; class Actinomycetes; order Kitasatosporales; family Streptomycetaceae; genus Streptomyces; species Streptomyces sp. NPDC055506. Next base: position 9,109 of record NZ_JBSHKH010000200.1, read on the forward strand.
CGCCGCGCTGGAGGCCCTGGTCGCGCTGGAGGGCGAGCGGCCCGACGACTGGCGGGTGGTCTGGTACCGGGGCGTGACCGCGCTGGTCACCGGCGACGACGAGGGCGCCGCGCTCGCCTTCGACGCGATCTACGACGCCTTCCCCGGCGAGATCGCGCCCAAGCTGGCGCTGGGCCTGTGCGCGGAGGTGCTGGGCCAGCTCGACAACGCCGCCGAGTACTACCGGCTGGTGTGGTCGACCGACCCGAGCTATGTGAGCGCCGCCTTCGGGCTGGCCCGCGTACAACTGGCCACCGGGGACCGGCACAGCGCCGTACGGACGCTGGAGTCGGTTCCGGAGTCCTCCATCCACTACACGGCCGCGCGCGTGGCGGCCGTACGGGCGCGGCTGAGGCAGCGCACGGCGGCCGCCTCCGACGTACCGTTCCTGGAGGATCTCACGGCCGCCGCGGCGCAGGTCGAGGCGCTGGAGGCGTACGGTCTGGACCCGGCGCGGCGGGAGCAGTTGTCGGCCGAAGTCCTCGGCAGTGCCCTGGACTGGGTACTCTCCGGGGGCCAGGGTTCCGTCCCTCCCGCCGCCGGGGGACGGACGCTGCTCGGCAGCGGCCTGGACGAGCGGGGCCTGCGTTTCGGCCTGGAACGCTCGTACCGCACGCTGGCCCGGCTGGCGCGGGGCGGCGAGGAGAGGATCGACCTGGTGGAACGTGCCAATCGTTACCGCCCCCGGACGTGGGTGTAGTTGATGTCGCAGATGCCCCAGTTGTCCGCCTGCCCGAGTTGCGAGGAACCCCTCGAATCGGGTGACCGTTTCTGCGGCGCGTGCGGATATGACCTGTCCGCCGTGCCCGAACGGCCGCAGGACAACCCGACCATCACCATGAACGGCTCGGTGCCCGCCCAGGGCGCTCCGGCCGGTGAGTATCCCGAGCGCCCGTCGGCGCCACCCGCCGGCGCGCCCTGGCCAGCGCCAGGGTCGGCGCAACCTCAGGCCCCGGCCGCGGGTGCCCCCATGCGACCGGAGGCGCCACCGGCCGCCGGCGTCCGGTTCGACCGGCGGCCCGATGGGCATGCCGCGCCGCCGGAGACCTATCAGACTCGGCCCGAGCAAACCCAGCACGATCAAACCCAGCCCGATCAGCTGCAGCCCGACGAGTACCTCCTTCAGGCACCGGACCCACGGGTGTGCGCCGAGCCAGCGGCCCCCGCCCCACGCGGCGGCGGCAAAGTATGACTGGGCAGCCC